>PUNR01000043.1 GCA_003551805.1 Loktanella sp. | reverse complement strand
GTTCCCGAACCCGCAAAAAAATCAAGAACAGTAAAATCTTTTTTATTGTTCGACGCAGCGTCAATCGAGTCTATAACTGCATACAAAGACTTAGGGTAAGAGAAGGAATCAGGTGGAAGAATTTTGTTTAAAAGCTGGGTACCATAATTATTCGCAAAATATTTGGTTTTATTCCAGACAGTCTTGTAGTTGAACTTATTTTTTACTCTTACAATATCCCACACGCCACGACCTTTTATATACTTGGCCTTCAGTTCATCTTGTATTGATTCGACTGTCTGTCTTGCAAATCTCCACTTTCTTTCAATTCCTTGTGGGTCTATTGGATATACCTCTATTATTCCATCCCTATTTTTGACATTCATTTCTGGGTGAACGTCATTTGGAACAACTTCACCAAAACCGATAATCTCACCGTCCTTAATATAGACAGGATAAAAACAGTTTTTACCAGCCTTTCTTAAAGAGCTTTCTCCAGTAACATCACGAAAGTTCCTTATATCTGATTCCTCGTCGTCTCTATATTCATAACCGATGTATCTACCACCTTTGGGGTAAACAAAATAAGCATACTCATGAGAATAAGAAAAGTTTTGACCCTGAATACCAGCAGGATTATGAACTATGGTGACACAGGTTATATCTCTGTCAGGAAATATTTCCTTTAGCAATAAACCAAGATTTTCTTGCTCATTATGATCAATTGTGCACACAAGTACACCAGTTTTAGACAAAAGGTTCCTTGCTAACCTGAGACGATTGTTCATCATGGAAATCCATTTGCTGTGTCTCCATTGATCTAGAGCGTCTACATAGTCATTGTTGTATTTCCAATCGGTAGCACCTGTGTTGTATGGAGGGTCAATATAAATAACGTCAATTTTTTGCTTGTGAGTATAGTTTAAAACAGCAAGAGCGTGGTAATTATCTCCTTCAATCAAAAGGTTGGTCGGCTTCTCCAAATCTTTTTCAATGAGATATTTTTTGACTTCGGCAAGAATTGGAATCTGGGTTTTACATTGCTCAACAACATCCTCTGGTTTATCTTCCCAGACCAAACCGTAAGATTTTCGAGACTCAAGTTTTTTGATTTCTTCGATTAATTCCTCCTTATTCATTTTTGAGTAATCTTTTGCCATATTATTTTTCCCATGAAATCTTTACCTGCGGAATATGCTGAAGCTGATCTTTATATAAGTCAGGATTTGAGTGTATGTCTGACGCAAGAGACCAGAGAGGATCTCGGTCGCTTGATTCTTTTTGCAGTACCTTATTCTTTGAAAGGGCACCGAGGATGCCACCGACCGTTTTTCGATATTCGTCAGGATCATCTATCGCCAAAAAAGGATTCATTGCCTCAGCAAATGATGAGGAGTAGAAATGTCTGTTTTTCTTGTCGTACAACTTGGTTAAGACAACATACAACCCTAGTTGCTGCTTAACAGAGAGTTCCTTTAAGTTTCTTTCTGATTTTTCCATTCCATACAGTATAGCATAGAACTATATAGAATGGAACTGCTTGTCGTAATTGATTTGTTATTCAAAATTTAAATCAACAGAAGCTTTGGGGCAGTTAGAGCAATTAGACGTAATCCAAGAGAAGTTTCTTCTTTGGCCAGGTCTGAGAGCGTCTCCGCTTACTGCATAAGACCAATCTGAGTTGACTGAGTTACCTGCATCGTCAAAATATGACACTTCCAACTTTACGTATTCAATGGGAATATCCGAACCATTATATATCGTCCCTTCTCCCTCGACACTGCCATATCGATTTGAAGAGAATGACCAATCTTCAATTTTCACCTTACTTATTGAATCAGACCAGAGATTATGAATCTCGCGATCTGACATACCTGCGGTGCTTACCCCCAAATCTTTATCAAGATCAAAGAGTGAGTAACTATCGGTCACGTACCAGAAACTTCTTGGTTTCTCTACGATTAAATCAAACTTACGATCCAACGTAGCACCAAAAGCGTTAGTGGCGGTACCTTCTACCGAAACTATATACCTAGTTTCAGACTCCTGTTCAGACGAAAGTTCCCATTCGTCTATTTGATAGTACGAGTAGTTTGCGAGTAGGTCGACTATAAAATCTGAGTCAAACAAATCTGAAACTTCCTGTTCAGTATCTTGGTCATTTAGAAAAAGAAGAGCTTTGTGAGCTTGTTTCTCTGCTTCATTTGAGCTCGAACCGTTAACACCAACGACGATAAAAGCTATGATACCAATGAGAATGAGAGCACCGAGACCGATATATTTTTTACTAAGTTTTGTATTCATATTCCTTGGACGGATTTGCTAATAATGACCTAGGCAGATAGCAAAAAGCTCCCCGCCAGGCAGATGGGCGTAAACCCACCCATGCCGGTTTCCCGACACGACCGTCCAAGGTGCTCCTGACGAGGAGTTCTTTACCTTGGACGGATTTCTAAGCCATACCCACCGAAATTATCAATGGGGTTAGGCCGTATTCAGTTGTCAATTGAATTCTACCAATTTAACGGCCGAATTCCTAGCTTCCTTATAGCTTAAATGATAGGGTTTGCGAAGAGGAGTTGCCAAGGTCGGGACATTGTCCAGCCCTTGACAGAATGGTTAGTTATGATATACTATCAACATAGTTCTTTGATATTAGGTTCAGGACATGAGGTGAGCTTTTTGTGGCTTTATACAGGCCCCAGAAAGCTCGCCTCATGTTGAGGCAAGTCGCTTGTCCGAGCGGTTCGGATAATCAAACGAAAGGAGATAACGTCATGACGACGATTACTCAGCAGTCCGCAACCACCGGCCAGATCAAGCAGATCAACCGGTTCGGGTCCGATGCCATCGAGAAGGTTCTCGACGAGCTCGGTCTCGACAACCCCGGCGCCCAGCGCGTCATCGAACACGGCGACGAGTTTGCCCGTGTGGTTCGCGAAGCGGCCCTCACCTCGCTCAAGGACCTGTCGGTCACCGACAAGTACAAGAACGAGGAAGTCGCCTCGAACTACGGCTACCTCTCCGGCTACACGAAGCCCAAGTCGATCACGGAGCAGACGAACATTCTGCGCCAGATCTTCCCAGGGCTAGGGTACGCCGACGAGAAGCTCGCCGAACGCGAAGTGCCCAAGCACGCCGAAGGATGGTTCGCTATCCCGAAGTGGCAGACGGTCGCTCCGACCTACGCCGAGGCGGTGCAGAAGGTGCTCGACGCGATCAAGCAGACCCGGAACGGCAAGTTCCACAACTACCGTGACGGCCAGATCGTGAACGAGCGTCTGTGCCAGACGGCCAAGACGGAGGCCATGTTCGGCAAGCTCGGCAACGAGCAGAAGGATCACGACATCCTCGTGGTCGCTGCCCAGTTTGGTCTGCGTCATCGTGGCCGCTCGGTTCGCCGGGCACGCGAGGTCATGCAGGCGAACGAGTGCGGTCTCGGTGCCTTCGCCGTCGGGATCATGATCCTGACGCATCCGGAGCGTCTGTCGCACTTCGACGATCTCTGGATCGACTGTGCGGGCGACGAGTTCGACGATCCGGATGCCGACGATCGCTTCGATCACGCCCCGATCTTCCACTTCTACGACGGCAAGGTCAAGTTCATCACGTTCTGGTACGACCTCGCCCACGACTACTATGGGTCGGTGTCGGCTTTCGTTCCGCAGTCCTGAACCTTGAGGACTTGATTGCTTGACGCTTTTGAGTCCTTGAACCTTTGTCCGCGAAGCGGACTCGCCGGGTTATCCACATGTTGGGTAGCCCGGTTTTTTCTTTTCAAATACCTATGAATTTTTGATACAATAACGAGTGAGATTAGGCTCGTGAACAGCAGTTTACGGATTGCTGTCGCCGAACTCTCTCTTCAAGTAAGAGAAATAACAACCAGCGTCTTAGAGATCATGGTTTCTAAGAGAGTGTTGTATTGAGGAGACACTGCTTGTTTCCGTCTGGTGAAGGTGTTGAGAATATTTTTCGACTGCTTCCATATAAAATACAGGAGTAAGAGCGTACCCTATTTCCAGTAGGGACCATGTTCAAGCTCTGGTGGCATGGATGGACGGAGACAATTATCCGGATGCCGACGATCGCTTCGATCACGCCCCGTACTTCAACTTCAACGACGGCAAGGTCAAGTTCGACACGAACTGGTACGACAACGCCAACGACAACTATGGGTCGGTGTCGGCTTTCGTTCCGAAGTTTCTCCCCAAAGCAAAAAGCACCTACACGGTGCTTTTTGTATTAGTCGTTCTTAAGAGAGCGTATCCAGCCACCGAGCATGCGTCCGATCTCGTCAACTTCGCCCTGTACCACTGTGTACTTCTTGTTATCAAGCGCTTTCGTGTCCTTCATGAGCCGTATGAACACACGAAAAAGATTAAGATCAACACTTACTTGCTCGAGCGTCGGTATCTTTTCTTTCTTCGACTGTCCGCTTGCTCGAAAGATACCAGACATGACATCGAGTAAGACGCTTTCTGAGCGCTCAAAGGTGGTGAAGCGATCTTTCTTGGGTATCAAACGATGATACTCGTGGAAAGTCTTATACAAGTCGTATGACTTTTTAAATATAGGTATATCAAATTCATTCATGATTGTTTATAAGGACTTATATGAGCAAATAATTTCGCCAGAGAACCTCTTTTTGTC
>PUNR01000425.1 GCA_003551805.1 Loktanella sp. | reverse complement strand
AGGGTCTTGGCACTTCGGTGGCTGAAATCAGGGCGAATGGCGGCGACATTGTGCAGGTAGATACCGGCCAGATAGCCGACCAGATGCGCAACGGGAATGCGGACATCTACATCGATACGATGATACAAGGGCACCCGGCTATCACCGAAGTAGCCCTGACCACGAATGTCACTTTTCTTGATATTCCCCAAGCTGCGATGGACGTGCTTGAAGCAAACGGTCTGACGCCAGGCGCTTATGGCCCAGAATGGTATAAAGGCCAGACCACCGCTACGACGGGTGCAAACCTTGGCACGGTGCTAATTGCCAATGCGTCGCTGGATGAAGAAACTGCTTATCTGATCACCAAGACGATCATGGAGAACGCGGAAGCGTTGAAGTCGTCTCATGGTGCTTGGTCTGCCTTCGATCCAACGCAAGCGATGATGCCTGAAAATACCGGCATCGCGCTCCATCCGGGTGCCATGCGTTATTACGAAGAAGCAGGCTTGATGTAATATCCTCGGTGCCACCGGCTATGCCGGTGGCACGCCTAGTCTAGACCCAGCATATGAGGAGGAGAAATTATGCGTGATCTGACCCATCTGCGCCTAATCCCGAAGATTGCCTTTTTGGTGGGTCTGGGGATGGTCGTCTTTCAGACGTGGCTGCTTTTTGAACCGCAGCAGCCTCTACTCGAGCGTCCCGTCCACCTTGCCTTTGCTCTCGTGCTATTGTTTCTATACCGGCCGCTGACCACGACGATCCTGCCCGTATGGGCAAAGATGACTTTTGATGCCGCGTTGATCTGCGCATCTCTTGCGGTGCTGGGGTATTATCTTACAGGGTTCGAACGCCTGACCACGCGCATGGAAAACGTGTCGCCAATCTTTTCTGTGGACATCTTCTTCGGTGCATTGTTCGTGTTCCTGTTGTTGGAAGGATCACGCCGCGCCGTGGGCTGGATCTTGGTGTGGGTGCTTCTTGCATTCATTGCCTACGCATTCTGGGGCAACGTGCTACCGGGCTGGTTGAACTTTCGCGGGTTCGGTCTCGAAGAAGCAACCGAGATCATGACGATGACCACTGCGGGCGTGCTTGGCATCACGACATCAACCTCCGTGAGTTTCGTATTTTATTTTGTGCTTTTCGGCGCGTTCTACGCTGCGGTGGGCGGTGGGCAGTTGTTTATCGATTTAGCCATCCGCGCTGCGGGTCGGGCAACCGGCGGCACGGCAAAGGCGGCCATTATCGGTTCGTCGCTCATGGGGTCCATTTCTGGATCTGCTGTTGCCAATGTGGTCTCGACAGGTGTTTTCACTATTCCTCTGATGAAACGCACGGGTGTCCCGGCCCATCGTGCTGCGGGAATCGAAGCAATTTCATCTACAGGCGGGCAGTTGATGCCACCGGTCATGGGCGTTGCGGCCTTCATCATGGCGGATCTTTTGGGCATCCCATACATGCAGGTTGCATTGGCTGGTTTGATACCTGCGGTTGCCTTCTATCTTGCGCTTCTCATTGTTGTCGATCTCACCGCCCGGCGCGACGGTGTGCGTGCCATGACGTCCGAAGAAATCGCCCTGATCCCAGCAATTGGACCACGCCTGCATCTTATCCTGCCGCCCGTCGTGCTGATTGCGCTGTTGGTCAGCGGCTATTCGGCAGCCTATTCTGCCGTCGTGGCGTCAGTCGCCTGTCTAATTGCGCCGTTTCTGCGCCGTTCAACTTGGATTGGCATAAATGAGCTGAAAGGGGCACTTCGTGATGCCCCCCGGCAGGCGGCTGAAGTGGCGGTGCCAATCGCAGCCATCGGTATTGTAATCGCAGTGGCCGTCCAATCTAACCTGGCCCTTAAATTCGCAGGTTCCCTGCTATCGCTTTCCGAAGGGTCGATCTATGCGTCGCTCATGCTTGCGATGGTGGGCTGCATTATAATGGGCATGGGGCTACCCACAGTCGCAGCCTATATCATCGGCGCGGTTCTGTTCGTCCCTGCAATTCGTGATCTTGGAGTCGAGCCGCTAGCTGCGCACTTCTTCATCTTCTACTATTGTGTCTTGTCGATGGTTACTCCGCCTGTCGCGCTGGCATCTTTTGCGGCTGCAGCCGTAGGCAAAGCATCTGCGGTCAAGACAAGTATGTCAGCTTTTGGCCTTAGCCTTGTCGCATTCTTCGTGCCCTTTGCCTTTGTCTTTGATCTTGGCGTCCTTGCACAAGGCAGCCCTGGCCAGATTGCATTCAGCGCATTCTCGCTACTTGTGTCGACTGCGCTTTGGGCCGTTGCGTTTGGTGGCTGGGCGGGTCGCCCACTTGGCTGGGCCACACGCATACCAATCGGTCTCGCGGGGCTCGTCTCTGTCATCGCACCCTCTGGAACGACAGTGTGGCTGGGTGCGCTGATCGCCGGATGGGCATTTGTCATGGTCGGTGCAACTCTATCCCGCCGCAATGGGGCGGGCATTCCTAACCCTGCAGAGTAGATCATGCCAAATATCTTACATCCGTCCGAATCTTGTGATTTTGTCGACGCCCCAGGCGGGCGTATCCGGCAGGTCACGACGCACCCGTCATTGCACCACCATCCGTTTTTCTTCGTTGATGCCTGGGACGCGGCGATGCAGCATATGGTGCTGATCTCTCACAGAACCGGTAGTCCCCAGATATTCATAGAACCCGAACCCGGTGGTGAACTTGTTCAACTGACGCAAGAACCCACGCTGGCTGAATGGTCGATTATCCCATCGCGTGACGGACGTTGGATCTACTATGTGTCCGGGCAGGAAGGCAAACGCGTCTCAACCGCTGATGGCTATGTTGAAACGCTCGTTCATTTCGACAGTAAAGAAATGCGCCAGGCAGGCATGGTCGGCGCCGCAATGGGCACGACTGCCCTGTCAAGCTGTGGCAGATGGTGGGCGGTTCCCATCAAATCCGGTGCAGTCAGTAGGTTCTGGCTGATCGACACCATGAAACAAAGCGCAGAAGTTTTCCTCGAGGCACCCACCATTGGGCATCCTCAGTTTTGCCCGGATGATGACAATCTGATCCTCTATGCCGGGCCAATGACGGATCGTGTCTGGGTCACAGATCGTTCTGGAAACAGCCGGCGCATTTTCGAACGCGAGCATGATCTACAATGGATTACCCACGAAGTTTGGCGACCAGGTCACCGCAGTGTTCTTTTTGTTGACTGGCCTAGAGGCGTGGGCGAGATCGACGTTGAAACCCAGACAGTGCGCAGAATTTCGGACTTTCCAGTTTGGCATGGTGCGCCCGATACATCGGGAAAGCAGCTTGTCTGCGATACGAATTTTCCAGATCTGGGACTGCATGTTCTGTCCCTTGATGCAAACGATCCACCTTGCTTCCTTCATAGGTCAGACGCATCGTCAGAAGGGGCGCATTGGGCGCATCCATTTCCTTATAACGACGGTCCGGTGAAAGTATTCGCGCCACAGCATACACATCCTCATCCGCGGTTCTCACCGGACAGCAAGCGCGTTGTCTTCACCTCCGACAGGAGCGGAATAGCGCAGGTTTATGAAATCTTGCTGCCTTAAGTTGTCAGCGCGCTCTGCCAGCTTATTTCGGTGAGGCCATTTGAGGCCGTGAACCTGCCGCAAAGGGGCTCCGGAATTGCCATGTATTTGTGCCGCGCCCAGTGATCGTTTAAACCACCGTCCGTTCGGAGGCGACGGGGCTGTTCCAGCCCAGTACTGAGTGGCGTCGTCGCGGATTATAGAAGCCTTTGGCGTATTCGAAGCTTGCCAGCTCAGCCGCCATCAGGTTGACCATGACCTGCGCGAGATGCGCTCAAGCTAGATGGTTTCGAAGAACGTCTCAACGGCCGCGTTGTCGTAGCAATTGCCTTTCACGATCATCGAGACCTGAAATCCGTGCTCGGGTAAAGTCACCTTGACGCGCGCGACCAGCATCGTGCAGCAGTCTTTTTTGTTTCAGCAGCAGTCTTCCAGTGCCATGGCAGCAATTCATGCCCGGGCGAGGACGGGCCATGGCGCCAGTGCAAGACAGAACAGGGCAATGTTGAAACGCTTTTTCGTGGCTCAATCCGATCCAGTAGATGGCAGCAACAGGTTAAGAAACGCATCCGCATCCATATCGCCAAGGTCGATTTCCAAGAGCTCCGCCCCGCTGCCAGCCTCGACATCGTTCTGGGCCGCCTCGGTCGCGCCCTGTATGATCGCATCGGCCATGGTGCCTGCACCGTCCCCGATTTGCAGCGGCTCAAAGGCAACGGGCGCGGGGCAATCGCGCGTGACGATGCCGTCGCCTTCGCGGAAGGCGCATTGGGGTGTGGCAAAGTCGAGTGTGATCGCCTCGCAGGGGGCCAGCAGCATCAGGTTTGCGGTGCTTTGGCCGGTGCTGCCGAAAGAGATGATCTCGAACACCAAAGGTGCCTCGGCATCCACGACCCCGCGCAAGTCCCGTCCGTTTGCAGTGGCCGTGACGGGGGCGATCATCGTGTAATCCCTACCTTCCGGTCCGGTCAGAGTGGCGGAGATGAAACAACCTGACCCGAACTGGGTCGTCCCTGTCGGGATGACGGTGATCCCGGTGGCCCCGGCGGCGGGCGCGACAGCCTCGAATTCGGTGCCGCCGAACATCTCGCCGTTCAGGTCCACAAAGCGCACCTCGTAAAAGCCGGGT
>PUNR01000429.1 GCA_003551805.1 Loktanella sp. | reverse complement strand
CCGATGACGAAACAGGTGCGGCAGAGGATGCCACGGCTGCCGTTGAAGCCACAAACGACAGCGATGAAACGGATGACACCGAAAGCGTTGCAAACAAATTGCAGCGCATTCGTGATGTTGTAGGCCAGCAACCGCCGCAAACCAGCGAAACCAGCTATACCGAAGACCTTGTCGAAACCGCCCCCGTCCCGTCGCGTGCAATGATGAACCCTTTGGCGCAAAGGCTGGCCGCGCTGGCCGCGCGCAATGCTGCCGCATTGCAAGACCAAGACGAGATGGCATCGTCGCATGCGGAAGATGGCGATCTGGATGACCGCGCTGTGTCGCAGGGTGATCTTGATGATCTGGCAGCGCTTGACGGTGCCGACAACGCTGCACAGGATGAAGACGATCTGAACCTTGCCCATCTTGTGCAGGGTGATGATCTGAACCTGCATGACGAAGTGGCCGAAATTGAACGCGAGATCGAAGACCGTAACAAACGCCACGATCTGGTGCGCGATTCCGATGCGGCGGTCAGCCGGATCATGCATCAGGCACAACACCAGTTGAACGCGCCAGAACTGCGCCGCCAGCAAGATGCTTTTGCACAGCTCAAAGCGGCGGCAGTCGCAACCGAGGCGGCGCGTCAGCTAGGCGACGACGGCGGCGTCAAAAAGCGCCTGAGCGAGATTTTCCGTCAGGATCTGGGTTTTATCGCCGCCGAAGAACAGGCCAGACCACGCTTTGTCACCGATGTCGAAAACGAGGCTGATGAAGCCGACCAGATGGATGATGACGACACAGCGCCAAGCGCAGAACTGGCAGCACCAACACCGCTGCCGCCCCTGCGGCTGGTGGCGTCGCAGCGGATCACCCCACCCGTTGCGACCGAAAGCACTGCCAGCGCACGGCTGCGCCAGATCGCGTCAAAAGTCGGCAGCCCCGCGGCGCGGCAACCGGCCAGCTTTGATGATTATGCAAAAGACCACGACGCGACCAGTATTGACGACCTTGTCGAGGCTGCTGCTGCCTATGTGGTGTTTGTCAAAAAGCAGGGCAGCTTTTCGCGTCCGCAGATCATGGGTCTGGTCAAATCCGCTTATGGTGACGCATTTTCCCGCAAGGCAGGGCTACAAGGATTTACAGCAGCCCTGCGCGACGAACGCATCATCCAGCGGCAGGACGGCCGCTTTGATGTCGCAGCGGACACACGTTTCCGGTCTGATGATAAGGCTGCGCGCGGCTGAACTGACGCTGCACAATAGGCGTCGGGGGGCTGCCCCGACGTGCTATTTCTGGTCGGGATCGGGCTGTCCGATTCCGACGAAAATCCACTTTAGCGGAAATACCCACCCTATCCCGAGCACGACATAAGTCAGAAACTCGATGATCTTGGGAAAACGGCTTGCCTGGCTCATGATTGTGACAGCGATCACAATGTAGATCGGCAGGCCGATCACAAGCACGAACAGGGCAAGGCGTTTCCGGTTTTTATATGTCATCACACTCAATCAGCGAAAGGGTCCGTCACAAGGATGGTATCCTCGCGCTCTGGTGAGGTGGAAACTAGGGCGACAGGGCAATCGATCAACTCTTCGATGCGGCGGACATATTTGATCGCCTGTGCGGGCAGATCGGCCCAAGACCGTGCGCCTTCGGTCGACTGGGTCCAGCCTTCGATTTCTTCATAGATCGGCGTGCAGCGCGCCTGCTGGTCGGCAGCGGTCGGCAGGTAATCAAGGCGTTCACCGTCCAGATCATACCCCACACAGATTTTCAGCACTTCAAAACCGTCCAGCACGTCAAGTTTCGTCAGCGCGATTCCGTTGACACCGGATGTCGCACAAGTCTGCCGCAACAGGCAGGCGTCGAACCAGCCGCAACGGCGCTTGCGCCCCGTGGTGGTGCCGAATTCATGGCCGCGTGTACCAAGGCGTTCACCATCAGCGTCCAGCAATTCTGTCGGGAAAGGCCCTTCACCCACGCGGGTGGTATAGGCTTTGACGATCCCCAGTACGAAATCAATCGCGCCCGGCCCCATGCCGACACCTGTCGCCGCCTGCCCTGCAATCACGTTGGACGAGGTGACATAAGGATAAGTGCCAAAGTCGATATCCAGCAGCGCGCCTTGTGCGCCTTCAAACAAGATACGTTTGCCCGCCTTGCGCTTTTCGTTCAGCACTTTCCAAACAGGGGCGGCGTAAGGCAGCAGCAAAGGTGCGACTTCCCGCAGTTGCGCCAGTACCGCATCACGGTCGATCGGATCAAGGCCCAGCCCGCGGCGCAAGGCATCATGATGCACCAGCGCGCGGTCAAGGCGCAGTTCCAGCGTCGCATCATCCGCCAGATCAGCAACGCGGATCACGCGGCGTCCGACCTTGTCTTCATAGCAAGGCCCGATACCGCGCCCGGTGGTGCCGATCTTCGCTACAGAGTTCTGATTCTCGCGCGCGCGGTCCAGCTCGCCATGGAACGGCAGGATCAGCGGTGTGTTTTCGGCCACCATCAAGGTTTCTGGTGTAATCGCTACGCCCTGAGCGCGCAAAGTGTCGATCTCTTTCAGCAGATGCCAAGGGTCCAGCACGACACCGTTGCCAATGACGCTTAGCTTGCCTGCACGCACCACACCCGAAGGCAGCGCATGTAATTTGTAAACCGTTCCGTCGATGACCAAAGTGTGGCCAGCATTGTGCCCGCCCTGAAACCGCGCGATCACATCGGCGCGTTCGGACAACCAGTCCACGATCTTGCCTTTGCCTTCATCACCCCATTGCGCGCCGACGACCACCACATTTGCCATAGAATTTGTCCTTGTTTGACCCAAGCCCCCTATAACCATGCGCAGCCTTGCGCGAAACCGCAAAGTGCGCACGGCGATCTGGACCTTTGCCAAATCGCTTGCCATCGTCAAAGCGGGCGGCCAAGGGGGGTGCCATGGGATTTATCATGCGCTGGATTGTTGCCTTTGCCCTGCTGGCGGCGACCTACAACCCGACAGAGATGGATTTTCTGCGCTGGGGCATAGCACAGTTTGATAGCCAACAGGTGCTGGTTGGTGGGGCGGGGCTGGTCCTGCTGGCCGGATATGTCATTTTTCTGCGCGCCACGTTGCGGTCCATCGGGATGTACGGCTTTGCGCTGGGGTTGGCGGCGATCGGCACAATCATCTGGCTTTTGGCCGATCAAGGCATCATCAGCCTGCAAGACCACGCTGTGAACACTTGGCTGGCGCTGGTGGCCTTGTCGCTCATGCTGGCGATAGGGCAAAGCTGGGACCAGTTACGCGACCGGCTGGCTGAACCCGATCAGACGGATGAATAGCCCGCATGCGGACAAAGGGGTTGCGGCGCGGCCAGACAGCTTTTAGATACGCCCAAGCGCTGATGCCCCGAAAGGCCTATTATGGAAAACGTCGTCCTTATCATCCACCTTATTCTGGCGCTGAGCCTGATTGGCACTGTCCTGTTGCAACGCTCTGAAGGTGGCGGTCTTGGGATGGGCGGCGGTGGCAGCACGGCGAACAGCCGGCCACCTGCATCAGCGATCAGCAAATTCACATGGATGCTGGCAGTGGCGTTCATTGCGACGTCGATCACGCTGACGCTGATTGCGGCTGGCAATACCGCCGGATCATCGGTCGCCGACCGTGTTGGCGGTGCCGATCTGCGCGAAACGGTGCCTGCGCCTGATCTGGGCGACAGCCTGTTGCCACCGCCATCGGTAGAAGAACCGCTGCTTCCATCAGGCGACTGACCACAAGTGATTGCTGATTGGCAACAATCAGCAACATGATCTTGCGTCACGAGGTTGCGCAATCGCGCCGAATCCACTATGGGTCAAACCCCGTGATGATGCGATTTTAACGGGTCGCTTTCCCACATATTCTGGACTTTTCACGGGGGCATCCGCCTATGGCGCGTTACATTTTCATTACTGGTGGCGTTGTGTCCTCATTGGGCAAGGGGCTGGCGTCGGCTGCCCTTGGGGCGCTGTTGCAGGCACGCGGATTTTCCGTGCGGTTGCGCAAGCTTGACCCTTACCTGAACGTCGATCCCGGCACGATGTCGCCCTTTGAACATGGCGAGGTGTTCGTCACCGATGATGGTGCCGAAACCGATCTGGACCTTGGCCATTACGAACGTTTCACCGGCGTGCCTGCGCGCAAGACAGATTCGGTCAGTTCAGGGCGCATCTATTCCACCGTGCTGGAAAAAGAACGCCGCGGCGATTATCTGGGGAAAACTATTCAGGTCGTCCCCCATGTCACGAACGAGATCAAGGAATTCCTGAAAATTGGTGAAGACGAGGTTGATTTCATGCTTTGTGAAATCGGCGGCACCGTCGGCGACATCGAAGGCCTGCCGTTCTTCGAGGCGATCCGCCAGTTTTCCCATGACAAAAAACGCGGCCAGTGCATCTTTATGCACTTGACGCTGCTGCCCTATCTGGCGGCATCCG
Organism: Loktanella sp.; assembly: GCA_003551805.1. GTDB lineage: Bacteria > Pseudomonadota > Alphaproteobacteria > Rhodobacterales > Rhodobacteraceae > Yoonia. Next base: position 229 of record PUNR01000429.1, on the reverse strand, counting down.
GCGAATTGAAAACCAAGCCGACCCAGCACAGCGTCAAGGAATTGCAATCCATCGGGATCGCGCCCGATATCCTCGTCTGTCGGTCCGAACATCCGATCCCCGAAAAGGAACGCGAAAAGATCGCGCTATTCTGCAACGTCCGCAAGGAAGCGGTCGTCGCGGCCTATGATCTGAAATCCATCTACGAAGCCCCGCTTGCCTATCACGAACAGGGACTGGATCAGGCGGT
>PUNR01000255.1 GCA_003551805.1 Loktanella sp. | reverse complement strand
CAGATCACTGGGGCCATCCACTTGTTCCAGCTGATGCCAACGGGCGATATCGTTGGGGGCCAGCCGGACATAGGCCATTGTGCCCAGCACCAGCAGGACCAGAACCGCAATAATGTAGACCACGATATCCATCATCTGTACGGCACACCCGGTAGGATCGACAGCATCTCGAACATCAGGTTCGCGCCCGTCAGCGCAGTATTGCCGGACGGGTCATAGGGTGGCGACACCTCGACCAGATCGCAGCCGACGATATTGAGACCGCGCAACCCGCGGATCAGTTCCATCGCCTGCGGTGTGGTCAGCCCGCCGATTTCCGGCGTCCCGGTGCCTGGCGCATAGGCGGGGTCAAGGCTGTCGATGTCATAAGTGATATAGCAAGGCTGATCCCCGATCTGCGCCTTAATCTCGGCGGCCAGCGGCGACAACGACTTGTGCCAAAGCTGCGGCGCAAGATATTGGTTGAACCCCCAGCCCGCGGCCTCAGTAAAATCATCGGCGGTATAACCGGTGCCACGCAGCCCAATCTGGAACACCTTGTTTGCGGTGATAATTCCTTCCTCATAGGCGCGGCGAAAAACCGTGCCATGGGTCTCGCGCTCACCAAACATCTCGTCATTCACATCGGCGTGGGCATCGACATGGACGAGTGCGACAGGCCCGTGCTTGGCCGCGACAGCGCGCAAGACAGGCAAGGTCAACGTGTGATCGCCACCAAGCGTCATGGGGATAAAGTTATGCTTTAGATGTGCGGCGTAAGACTCTGTAATAATGCGTATTGTGTCGGAAAGACTGAAGGTATTTACCGCCACATCGCCCAGATCGGCGCATTGCAACGCATCGAACGGCGCCGCACCGGTCTGGATGTTATAGGGCCGGATCATCGCGGATTGTTCGCGCAATTGTTTTGGCCCCATCCGCGTGCCAGACCGCCATGATGTGCCGATATCCATCGGAATGCCGATGAACCCCACATCAAGGCCTTCGGCACTGTCCACCTGCGGCAGACGCATGAAACTCTGCGGCCCGGAAAACCGCGCCAGATCATTGCCGCTGATCGGTTGATTTTTCATCACTTTCCCCTTTTATTCCAAAGCGCCAGACAACACAGTTCCATCGCCACATGCGCCCCGGCAATGGCCGTAGCCCCGGTGGTGTCGTAAGGTGGCGACACTTCGACAACATCGCCGCCCACCATATTGATCCCCGCCAGATCGCGCAGCATCGCCGCCGCCTGCCAGCTTGCCAGACCACCCCAGACCGGCGTTCCGGTACCGGGGGCAAAGGCAGGGTCCAGCGCGTCGATATCAAAGGTCACATAGGCCGGATGATCGCCGACAATGGCGCGTACCTCTGCCACCACATCCGCCGCCCCGCGTTCATGGCAGGACCGCGCATCAATATAGCGCATCCCCAAATAATCATCGCATTCCGTGCGAATGCCAATCTGGACGGATCGGGATGGATCGACCAATCCCAACTTGACCGCCTTATACATAAACGTGCCATGATCGATCCGCGCCATATCGTCATCGACCCAAAGGTCCGAATGGGCGTCAAACTGGATCACCGACAGCGGCCCGTATTTCGCGGCATAGGCCCGCAGAATAGGCAGGGTGATGAAATGATCCCCCCCCAACGTCACTGTACCGGGCCCCGCCGCCAGAATCCCCGCGATATGCGCCTGCACCAGATCCGGCACGCCTGCCACCGACCCATAATCAAACGGCATATCGCCATAATCGACGATGGCAAATTCCGACAACGGATCAAACCCGTCCCAGCCATAAGGCGGATCATAGGGTTGCAGGCACGACGCCTCCCGTATCGCGCGCGGGCCAAAGCGTGTGCCGGGCCTGTGCGTCACCGCCTGATCAAACGGCACGCCTGTCACCACCAGATCAACGCCTGTCAGATCCTTGGTATAGGACCGGCGCAAAAACGAGGTCGCGCCACCAAAGGCATTCTCAAACGCCAGCCCGCGCCGGTCCTGCCGTGTAAAGGCCAGATCGACCTGCCCTTTCGCATCCTCTAACGCCATTCTTTCACCTTCTTATTTCTCCAAATACTCCCGCGCGGAGCGCATAAATCTTTTATCCTACCGGCAAGGCTCGCTCGACCAGACGGGCAAAGAACGACGCCCCCACAGGTGCCCCTGTGTCGTCAAAATCATAAGCAGGATGATGCAAACCCGCGGTATCGCCATTGCCCACAAACAAATAAGCACCGGGTCGTTCGTTCAGCATATAGGCGAAATCCTCGGCGCCCATCTCGGGCTTGGCGTCATCGACGACGTTTGACGACACTTCGCGCGCCACCTGTGCGGCAAAGGCCGCTTTATCCGTATCATTGATCGTTGCGGGATAGCCGATTTCGTAATCCAGTTCCGCCGTCACGCCATAAGATGCCGCCTGCCCTGCAACGATCTCGGCCAGACGTTTTTGCACCATGGCCTGCACAGCGGGGTTAAAGGTTCGTACCGTGCCGTTGATATAGCCGGTATCGGGTATCACATTATCCGCCGATCCGGTGTGTATCTGCGTGACCGAGACGACAAGTTCTTCCAACGTATAGTGATTCCGGCTGACAATCGTCTGGATTGCGCTGGCGATGCCAACCACCGCGACCACAGGATCAATCGTTTCATGCGGCATCGCGCCATGCCCGCCGCGGCCTTTGACGTGGATGTGGAACGTGTCCACCGCCGCCATGATCGGGCCGGGGGTGGTATAGAAAGCACCGACAGGCGTGCCGGGGGCATTGTGCAGCGCGTAAACCTCGGCAATCTCGAACCGGTCAAGAATGCCTTCCTGCACCATCACTTCAGCGCCGCCGCCGCCTTCTTCTGCGGGTTGAAAGATCAGCGCCACACGGCCTGCGAAATTGCGGGTCTCGGCCAGATACTTCGCCGCCCCCAACAGCATCACCGTATGCCCGTCATGCCCGCAAGCATGCATCGCACCCTTCACAGTCGAGGCATAATCCAGCCCCGTCACCTCATCCATCGGCAAGGCGTCCATATCGGCGCGCAGGCCGATGGTGCGACCCGTGCCCTGCCCGTCGATGATCGCAACAACACCTGTTTTTGCGATGCCTTCGTGAATTTCATCCACCCCGAAAGCGCGCAATTGTTCCACCACGAAAGCAGCCGTCTGATGACATTCGAACCGCAATTCAGGGTGGGCATGCAGATGTCTGCGCCAGCCTGTCATTTCTTCTGCATAATCGGCGATACGGTTGATAATGGGCATGGGTGGCGCTTTCTGTGACTTCGCAATAGGGTCAGTTGATCCCAAGTTGAAGGTGGCTGCAATGGCTGACGACCCACTGATTTACGACCCCGATGGCGGCATGCCGCGCCTGTTGGAAATCATGCGCCGCTTGCGTGACCCCGATACCGGCTGCCCTTGGGATATCGCGCAGGATTTCGACACAATCGCGCCCTACACGATCGAAGAATCTTATGAAGTTGCCGATGCCATCGCCCGGCAGGACTGGCCGGAACTTGAAGGCGAGTTGGGCGATCTGCTGTTGCAAACAGTCTATCATGCCCAAATCGGGGCCGAGGCCGGACATTTCACATTTGACTCTGTGGTCAGGAATATCGCCGACAAGATGGTCGCGCGGCATCCGCATGTTTTCGGCGACGAAGATCGCGACAAATCTGCCGATCAGCAGGTCGCTGACTGGGAAAAGATCAAGGCGGCAGAACGCGCAGGCAAGGCGCAGGGCGGCGTGCTGGACGGTGTGGCGCTCGGCCTGCCTGCACTGATGCGTGCGGTGAAATTGCAAAAACGCGCAGCTAGGGTCGGGTTTGACTGGCCCGACACATCGCATGTTCTGGATAAAATCATCGAGGAATCGCGCGAATTGGTCGCCGCCCGCGATACGCTGACCCATGCCGAAATCAAAGATGAAATGGGTGATTTGCTGTTCGTACTTGCCAATTTGGCCCGTCATCTGGACGTCGATCCAGAAGAGGCTTTGCGCGGCACCAACGATAAATTCACACGCCGTTTCAAAGGGATTGAAGACGCACTTGCCGCGCGTGGCAAGACCCCTGCGGACAGTGACCTGGCAGAAATGGACGCGCTTTGGGATGCGCAGAAGGCGCTGGAAAAGGTGAGGAATAATCCCTGACTAAAACATTCAGGTATTGACCAAAGTAAAAGAGTCGGGAATATAGGCGCCAGTTCAACCAAGGAGCCTTCCCATGAACCTGCGCAATATTCTTTTGGCTAGCACCTGTGCCGCCATCGCCGGACCGGCCATTGCCGATGTCAACATCTACACCACCCGCCAGCCAGAGCTGATCCAGCCGGTCATGGACGCTTTCACCGCCGAAACCGGCATTGGCGTGAACTTGTCATTTGTCGATGACGGCATTGTCGAACGTCTGCGCGCCGAAGGTACGCGGTCGCCTGCCGATCTGGTGATGACTGTCGATATCGCCAATCTGATGCAGATCGTCGATGCCGGTGTGGTACAGCCTGTTGAAAGCGACGTATTGACGTCAGCGATCCCTGCCGAATTGCGGTCGGATGATAACCTGTGGTTTGGTCTGACAACGCGGGCGCGGGTGGTTTATGCATCGAAAGAACGTGTCGCGGATGGTGAAGTCACAACCTACGAAGACCTTGCCGACGAGCGTTGGGCCGGCCGGATCTGTTCGCGTTCGGGTTTGAACAATTACAACCTTGCGCTTTTGTCCGCCGTGATCGCCCATAAAGGCGAAGATGGCGCGCGTGAATGGGCCGCTGGCCTGCGCGAAAATCTGGCCCGTCGCCCCGAAGGTAACGACCGCGCCCAAGTACGCGCGATCTGGGCCGGAGAATGTGATATTTCGCTGACCAATACCTATTACATGGGCCAGATGGTCAACGACCCTGAGCAGCAGGCCTGGGCAGAATCAGTGCGCATCATCTTTCCGACATTCGAGGATGGTGGCACCCATGTGAACGTGTCCGGCGTGGCGATGACCACATCCGCGCCAAACCGTGACGAAGCGCTGCAATTGATGGAATTCCTCGTATCGCCTGCAGCACAGCAGATCTATGCGGAAACCAATTACGAATATCCCGTGTTGGAAGGCGCTGCCCTGTCCGATCTGGTCGCAAGTTGGGGTGAATTCACGCCTGACGATGTCGATCTGAACGAACTGGCGTCGCATCGCCCGGCCTCGGTTCGGATCATGGAAGAAGGCAACTTCGACGGCTACAGCCGCCGATAAAGGCGGGGGGCTGTCGGCCCCCCGCACCCCCCCGAGGATATTTGTACTCGGACGATGATGTTGGTGTTTTCCCGTCAGGCAAGGCAAGCTGGCCCGAACGGGAGGACGACATGGATATTTCAAAAGCAGTGGCTATCGTGACAGGCGGCGCATCCGGTCTGGGGGTGGCGACGGCACAAGCATTCGTCGCCGCTGGTGCGCAGGTGACAATTTTTGATCGTGACCCCGAGGGCGCGGATGTCGCACAAAAGATTGGCGCAGGTTTCGCACAGGTCGATGTGACTGACGAGGCGAGCGTTCTTGCCGGACTGGCGCGCGTTGACGGGCTGAATGTGGCTATCAACTGCGCGGGAATTGCCACGGCAGAAAAAACACTGGGCCGCGACGGGCCGCATCAGCAAAGCAGTTTTGCCCGCACCGTCGATATCAACCTTTGTGGCACGTTCAATGTCGCCCGTCTTGCGGCCGCACAGATGGCGCAGGGCGGCGTGATGATCAACACTGCGTCAGTAGCGGCGTTTGAAGGGCAAAAGGGTCAGGCGGCCTATGCTGCATCCAAGGCGGGGATCGCGGGGCTGTCGCTGCCGATGGCCCGCGATCTTGCGCGCGCGGGGATCAGGGTGATGGCGATCGCACCGGGAATTTTCCGCACACCGATGCTGGAATCACTTGGCGAAGAGGTGATGGCAGGTCTGGCCAAGGATGTCGTCTATCCTGCCCGTCTGGGTGATCCGGCAGAATTTGCCGCACTCGCGCGGTTTATCGTGGAATGCGATTACCTTAACGGCACTACGATCCGGCTGGATGGTGCGCTGCGGATGCCTTGATCAACTGGCGGCTTTTTCTTCCAGAGCCAGCCATTCGTCTTCGGCATCAGACAATTGCATCTGCCGCGCAACCAAAGCATCGCTGGCTTTGGCAAACTTCACCGGATTGTCGGTGAAAAGTGCGGGGTCAGCCAGCAATTCTTCCAGTTTGCCGATTTCGGCTGTCAGGGTCGCGATCACGCCGGGCAAAGCCTCTAGCCGGTGCTTTTCGGTGAAGGACAGACCACCAGTTGTTTTTTTCTCAACCTGTTTGCCCTTTTTCGCCAAAGGCTTGGTCGCTGTCGCGCTTTCAGTGAAATCACCGCCGCGCTGGTCGCGGTAATCAGACCAGCCGCCCGGATAAACCACCGCCTGTCCATTGCCTTCCATTGCGATGGTGGTCGTCGCCACCCGGTCAAGGAAATCGCGGTCGTGGCTGACCAGCAGCACGGTGCCATCGTAATCGCCAAGGATATCCTGCAACAGGTCCAGCGTTTCGATGTCCAGATCGTTGGTCGGTTCGTCGAGGATCAGCAGGTTGCTTTCGCGTGCCATCAGACGGGCCAGCAGCAGGCGGGCTTTTTCGCCACCTGACAGTGACCGCACGGGTGCGCGCGCCTGTGCTTCGTCAAACAGGAATTCCTTGAGGTAGCCGACAACATGTTTCGGCGTGCCACGCACCATGATCTGGTCGGATTTGCCGCTAACACCCAGTTCAGGATCAGAGGCGAGGTTTTCCCACAGCGTCATATCCTGATTAAGCGCCGCGCGGCTTTGGTCAAACACTGCGATATCAAGCTTGGTGCCAAGCTTTACCTCGCCTGCGTCAGGTTCCACCTGCCCCAGCAGCATCTTGATCAGCGTGGTTTTGCCAACACCGTTCGGCCCGACAAAGGCGATCCGGTCGCCGCGCTGCACGGTCAGGTCCAGACCTTGCACGATTGTTTTGCCGTCAAACGCCTTGGTCAGGCCGAAACATTCCACGACCTTCTTGCCCGATGTGGACCCACCGTCAAACGCCATGGCTGCAGTGCCTTGCCTGCGAATCTGGCCTGCTTTTTCGGCGCGCAAATCCTGTAAGGCCCGCACGCGCCCCTGATTCCGGGTCCGACGGGCGGAAATGCCTTCGACGGCCCAACGCGCCTCTGCCTTGATTTTGCGGTTCAGTTTGTGGCGCTGCTGGTCTTCGTCTTCCCAGATCTTGTCGCGCCATTCCTCGAACGCATCGAACCCTTGTTCAGCGCGGCGCACAGCGCCACGGTCGATCCACAATGTCGCCCGCGTCAGCGCGCGCAGGAAGGCACGGTCGTGGCTGATCAGGACAAAAGCGGCGCGGGTCTGTTTCAGTTCGTTTTCAAGCCAAGCGATGGCTTCGATATCCAGATGGTTGGTCGGTTCGTCCAGCAGCATCAGTTCGGGCGCTTCGGCCATCAGCTTGGCAAGCGCCGCACGGCGGCGTTCGCCACCCGATGCAGTGGCCACGGCACCTTCGGGGTCAAATTTCAGCCCTTCGGCGACCATATCGACCTTGTAAGCTTCCTCTGGCGGCAGTCCGCTGGCGGCATATTCACCCAAGGTGGTGAACCCGTCCATTGTCGGGTCCTGTTCCATATAGCCGACCTGCACACCCGGGGATGCGACCCGCGTGCCGCTATCGGCCTGCACAAGACCTGCCATCACCTTCATCAAGGTCGATTTGCCCGACCCGTTCCGACCAACAAGCGCGACACGGTCGCCCGGCTGGATGACCAGGGACAGGTCAGCAAAAACAGGATCGCCGCCAAAAGTCAGCGCGATATCGGAAATCTGGAGAAGGGGTGCACGTGCCATGCCCGCCTGCTATTGCGTGGCAGTGACCAGCGCAAGGGGTTTTCAACCTGCCCCCATGACCGCGCGCAAGGCTTTGGCGCGCGCAGGCGGCACGGCGGCGATGTCGATACAGGTAAAGACATGCAGCGTGTTCATCGCACGGTCGATAACGGCATGGTCACTGACCCAGCCACCCATCGCAAGATACGACCGCAGCAGCGACGGCAAAGGGGCTGTACCGCGGCCTTTGGCAGCGCCAAGGCGCACGACCTCGGCGGCCTTGATACCGGGGCGCAACGCCTCTGGGCCGATATGTTGCGCTGCAAGCTTTGCCAGCGCCAGCCCGTAAACCGCCGGATCAGTGCCTGGAAAACTTGTGCACCCGAACAGCACACGCACGCCTGCGTCATCCACGATCTGCGTCAACGCGCCCCATGCGGCGCGCACCACATCGGCATCGCGTACAGCGGGCGTGATACAAAACCGCCCCAGTTCCATCAGCGGGCCGGATAGTGCCGCCAGCGCGGCAAGGTCGTAATACTGGGCGGCGTAACTTTGCCGCAGCGCCGTCGCATTTGCGATCAGCAGGATCCGCGCGGCGGCGATCAACGTGCCATCCCCGTCCTCGATCATCAGATGTTGGCAGCGCGGATCGAAATCATCCCGGTCCAGCCCGTCTGATCCGAAAAAGCACAGATGCCGCAACCGCTGGCAGGCGGCCAGATCATCCGCACCTGCGCCAAGCCGCGCACGGTACCGTCCGATCTGCATTGCAATAGTCATGGTTGCCTGCCTTGGCGACGGGGTGTCTAAGCCCTAGATTAAGGCACAGAACCGAAAAAGGAATATGACATGGACAAAATCATCAAATCAGACGCCGAATGGCGTGCGCAATTGTCCGATCTTGCCTACAAAGTGACCCGTAAGCACGGCACCGAACGCGCGGGCAGCCACGAAGATTTTCCCAAAGACCCCGGCACCTATATGTGCGTGTGCTGCGGCGCGCCCCTGTTCGACCAAAGCACAAAGTTTGAAAGCGGCACAGGCTGGCCGTCTTTCTTTGCACCGCTTGATCCAGAAGTTGTCGGCGAAACCACCGACCGCAGCTTTTTCATGAAACGCACAGAGGTCCATTGCGCGCGCTGTGACGCGCATCTGGGCCATGTGTTCCCTGACGGGCCCGCGCCCACCGGACTGCGGTATTGCCTGAACGGTGTAGCGCTGCAGTTCGAACCGGCGGATTAAAGCTCGGTGTCGTTGGCGCCCAACAAGGCGCCAGCGTCGATCCGCCCGAACGACCCAAGCAACTGCGACAGCACGCCGACATCTGCAATACCGTCATCCGTAACACGACGATCCAGCGCAACGACCTGCCCGTCCTCAAGCGTGTAACGCACAAGATTGGTGACACGGTCATTGGCGTCAAAGCTGACAGCCAGCACCGTCCTGTCCACTTCACGTGGTGCAAACGGGCCGATCCTGTCGAACTGGCTGGATACATAATATATCGTATCGCCGCGCAGGCCTGCATCAGATGTCGGCGGGCCGAACAGGGCGATCACCTCGGCGCGGGTGGACTGGCCAACCTGTACTTGGGCCAATTCGCGCGCATCGGGGGCAAAGCCGTGAAACCGCGTCATCGGCGTACAAGCTGACACCGCCACAACCGCGAGCACAAAGCCCGCCGCGCGCAAATTGCCTTTGGTGATGATCATAGCGGGCGCCCCTTGCTTTGGCATCAGATGCCTTTTATCCCACCTACAACACCGCCCGCCCCTGTTCAAGAATGGATGCAACCTTGCCCGAACTGCCACAATCACCTTTACGTCTGGCCGATCTGGCTGGCAGGCATGACACCGATTTCGCGCTCGCACCCGATGCAAATGCGCGCGCCGCGATCGCCGATGCGCTGGGTATCGTCGGTATCCGCAAATTGCGCTTTGACGGCGCGCTGACCCCGCAAGGCCGCAAAGACTGGGTCCTCACAGCCAGCCTGGGCGCCACTGTGGTGCAGGATTGTGTCGTCACTCTTGCCCCCGTGACCACGCGGATCGACGAAAAGATCACCCGCCGCTATCAGGCCGAGATGCCCGAAATCACCGGCACCGAGGTCGAGATGCCCGATGATGACACAGTCGAACCGTTGCCCGACACGATCGACCTCTACGCCGTCCTGACCGAGGCGCTGGCACTTGCGCTGCCGCTTTACCCGCGTGCCGACGGCGCAGAACTGGGCCAGATCGTCTATACCGAAAAAGGCGTCGCACCTTTGACCGACGAGGCTGCCAAACCTTTTGCGGGCCTTGGCGCGCTGCGTGACAGGCTGAAAGATAACAACGACTGACACGCATTTTCTGCATCATCGTCAGAGCCCAAATATCCCCGCCGGAGGCATCGACTGCGGCAAAGCCGCAGGAAGACACCATCAAGAACACCAAAAAGGGGGTTGCGCCGCGATGAAATCGCAGTATTTAAGCGGCCTCTTTCATACAGCGTCTCGACAGGGCTGCCAGATTGGCGTAGGGACCGCGACAGATGCACACACAAGGGCCGAGCGCCCGTAATCATAGGGTTGAGACATGGCCGTCCAGCAGAACAAAGTATCCAAATCCCGCCGCAACAACCGGCGTTCGCACGACTCGCTCGTTGCAGCAAATCCAAACGAATGTGACAACTGCGGCGAAATGAAACGCCCGCACCACGTTTGTCCGTCTTGCGGTCACTACGCGACACGTGAAGTCGTCGCATCGACCACCGAAGTCGATCTGGACGAAGACGCAGCATAAGCTGCGGCAAAGGCATTACAGACATGACAAAGGGCCAGACGAGATCAGTCTCGACATCGGCAAATGTGCTGTCTGTAGACGCCATGGGTGGCGATAAAGGGCCTGCAACAGTTGTTGCGGGCCTTTCAAAGTTTCTGGCTTCAACGCCGGCCGCGCGCGCCATCCTGCACGGCCCAAAGGCAGAACTCGACCCGCTTGTCGCATCCTACCGGATTGGCGACCGCGTGACGGTGCATGATGCCAGTGATGTCGTCAAAATGTCTGACAAGCCCAGCAATGTGCTGCGTCACGGCAAGAAAACCTCTATGTGGTCGGCGATTGATGCAGTGCGAGATGGCAAGGCCGCCGTCTGTATTTCCTGTGGCAATACCGGCGGGCTGATGGCGCTGTCCATGCTACGACTGCGCAAGGCCGAAGGCGTGAACCGCCCCGCCATCGCCTGTCTGTGGCCTTCGCGCAATCCAGCCGGTTTCAACGTGATGCTGGACGCTGGCGCCGATATTCGCGCCGATCAGGACGATCTTTTGACCTATGCGCTAATGGGGGCGTCCTATGCCCGCAACGGTCTGGATATAGCCCGCCCGCGTGTTGGCCTGCTGAATGTCGGCACCGAAGAACACAAAGGCCGTGCCGAACTGAAGGTCGCACATGAACTGATCGCGCGTGCCGCGGAAAAAGGTGAATTCGACTATGTCGGTTTCATCGAAGGCGGTGATCTGCCGTCGGACAAAGTGGATGTGATCGTCACTGACGGTTTCACCGGCAATGTCGCATTGAAAACCGGCGAAGGCACTGCCACGCTGATCAGCGAACTTTTGCGCGGATCGCTGATGGGCAATCCGCTGTCGATGATGGGTGCACTGCTGGCGCGCGGATCGCTGGGTCGTTTGCGCAAACGGATTGATCCGCGCCGCGTGAATGGCGGCGTGTTTCTGGGCCTGAACCAGACCGTGATCAAAAGCCACGGTTCCGCCGATGCCACCGGCGTCGCGGCGGCCCTGCATCTGGCTTACCGTCTGGCGCAAAGCGGCTTTTCGGACAAACTGGCCGCACGGGTTGCATCCGCCGCTGCACTTGCGCAAGATAACGGCCAAGAAGAAGCGACGGAACAGCCCGTCCCAAAATCAGGCGAATAAAATGGCACGTCGTGCAGTGGTCAAAGGGATCGGTCATTACCTTCCCGAACGCATTGTTCCCAATAGCGAATTTGAAAAAACGCTGGAAACGTCAGATGAATGGATCAAGACACGGTCCGGCATCGAACGGCGGCACTTCGCAGCCCCCGGCCAGACCACGTCCGACCTTGCCATTCACGCCGCCAAAGCCGCGCTTGCGATGGCACAGATTGACGCCAACCAGATCGATGCGATTGTGCTGGCCACATCAACGGCTGATCTGACCTTTCCGTCCACCGCGACAATCGTGCAGCGCGCGATTGGCAACACCACCGGCTATGCCTTTGATATCCAAGCGGTTTGCGCAGGCTTTGTCTATGCGATGTCAACCGCCAATGCGCTAATCGCATCTGGTCAGGCGAATACCGTCATGGTGATCGGCGCCGAAACGTTCAGCAAGATCATGGACTGGACCGATCGTGCGACCTGCGTTCTGTTTGGTGATGGCGCCGGTGCGCTGATCCTGTCGGCCGAAGACGGCGATGGCAGCACCGACGATCGTGGCATCCTGTCAGTCGATCTGAATTCTGACGGGCGCTACAAGGATTTACTTTACGTCGATGGCGGCGTGTCGACCCAGAATACAGGCGTCGTACGCATGGAAGGCCGCGAATTGTTTCGCCATGCAGTTGAAAAACTGGCTCAGACTGCCGAAACCGCCCTCGAAAAGGTCGGTCTGGGCGCTGACGACGTCACTTGGGTTGTGCCGCATCAGGCCAATATCCGCATCATTCAGGCCACAGCCAAAAAGCTTGGCGTCGGCATGGACCGCGTGATTGTGACCGTGCAGGACCATGGCAATACCTCTGCTGCGTCGATCCCGCTGGCGTTGTCGGTGGGTGTCGCAAATGGCCAGATCAAGCCTGGCGATCTGGTCGTGACCGAAGCAATCGGCGGCGGTTTGGCCTGGGGGTCGGTCGTCCTGCGCTGGTAGGCGAAAACCGCTCTTATCTTGCCTGTTCAAGTCCTTGTTATTGACTCTGAAATTCGCTTTCGCCAATGTTACGCGAAATGACAGGGGATAAGCGATGGCAGATAAGACATTGACACGTATGGATCTGGCAGAGGCGGTTCACAACGAGGTGGGCCTGTCGCGCAACGACAGCGCGGACCTCGTGGAAAGCGTGCTGACCCATATTTCCGATTCTCTGGTGTCAGGTGATACGGTAAAGATTTCGTCTTTCGGCACCTTTAGCGTCCGTGACAAGGCGGCCCGCGTTGGTCGCAACCCCAAGACCGGTGAAGAAGTGCCGATCCATCCCCGCCGCGTGCTGACCTTTCGCCCATCGCATCTGATGAAAGATCGTGTCGCCGACGGGAACAAGTCCTGACCCATGGACAAAGCCAAAGACGCCTTTCGGACGATTAGTGAAGTCGCTGACTGGCTTGACACCCCGACCCATGTGCTGCGCTTTTGGGAAACCAAATTCAGCCAGATCCGCCCTGTCAAAGGCGCGGGTGGCCGGCGCTATTACCGCCCCAGCGATATGGATCTACTGGGCGGGATCAAGCAATTGCTGCACGAAGACGGGCTGACCATCAAAGGCGTACAAAAGCTGCTGCGCGAGAAAGGCGTGCGTTTTGTCGCCGCGCTTGGCCCCAGCGTAACGCCACATCAGGAACCGGCCGAGGTTGCGCCTGTGGTTGATCCCGTCGCGGAAGCGCCAAAGCCTGCACAGCCAGAACCCCAGCCTGCACAAACCGCCCTGCCCTTTGACGAAACGCCTGCCAAGCCAGATGACCAATCACCCCGCCTGCTTGCCCGTGCACCGTTGCAAGCACGTCAATTGCAGCACAACGCCGCCAAAATTGCCCCGCTTTTGACCCGGCTGGAGCATTTGCGCGACCGGATGCAATACCGTTAGGTGGGGTAAAAACTTTTATGCCTCCGGCGGGGATATTTAGGCTCTGACGATGCGGATTTCTCGCGCTTTTCGGGCTTGTTCCTGCGCAGAATTCCAGTATGAACAGCCTCAGTCGGGCTATAGCGCAGCCTGGTAGCGCGTCCGTCTGGGGGACGGAAGGTCGCAGGTTCGAGTCCTGCTAGCCCGACCAATCACAACCGCCCGCTTGCGTTTTTACGTGGCGGGCGTTTTGGTATCCAAAAGGGACAATCACCATGCAAAACGGCGTTCTGGCAGACCATCAAATCCGCGATATGATTGCCAGTGGCGCGATCAGCGCTGCGGCCCCGATTGCTGCGGGGCAGATCCAGCCTGCATCTTTGGACCTGCGCCTTGGCACGGTCGCTTACCGTGTGCGTGCGTCATTTCTGGCGGGCCGGACACGGACCGTCACGCAACGGCTTGCTGATTTCCAGATGCATACGATTGATCTGACAGGCGGGGCCGTGCTGGAAAAAGGCTGCGTCTATGTGGTGCCCTTGATGGAAAGCCTGTCACTGCCCGTTGGCATGACAGGCGCTGCATCGGCGAAATCCTCGATCGGGCGGCTGGACCTGCTGACACGCATTATCACCGATCACGGGGTCGAGTTTGACCGTGTGCCTGCAGGATACAACGGCCCGCTTTACGTGGAAATCTGCCCACGATCATTTTCTGTCGTCGCCCAGCCCGGGCAGATGCTGAACCAGATCATTTTTCGCATGGGCAAAACGCTGATGTCGGACGAGGATTTGCGCGCGCTACATGGCCAGACACCCATCGTGTCAGGTGATCCTGTCATTTCTGATGGTCTGGGATTTTCTGTCGATCTCCGTCCCGACAGCGGCAATCTGGTCGGGTATCGCGCCAAACCGCATACCGGCGTGATCGATCTGGCCAAACTGGACCATTATGACCCGACCGAGTTTTGGGAGCCTGTCCATACCGATACCGGCTGGATCATCCTTGATCCGGGTGCGTTCTATATTCTTGTCAGTCGCGAATCGATTGTGATTCCGCCGATGCAGGCCGCGGAAATGGCGCCCTATCTGGCGATGGTGGGTGAATTTCGCGTGCATTACGCTGGATTCTTTGACCCCGGGTTCGGTTATGCCGCCGCAGGCGGTGCAGGATCGCGCGGCGTGCTAGAGGTGCGCTGCCACGAAGCCCCGTTTGTGCTGGAACATGGGCAGGTCGTCGGGCGGCTGGTGTACGAACATATGTCCGCCCTGCCCGAAGCGCTTTACGGGCAGGCGATCAAATCGAATTATCAGGGACAGGGATTAAAGCTGTCCAAGCATTTCAAAGCTACCGCATCGTCCGGCGCGCAATTTTAGCAGCTTGTTTTGTGCCAGCCCCAGTGGTCGGGTTTACCGACGACCCGCCTGACTTTTTCGCCCCACGGCCTGAGGCCATGCTGATGCCTTTGCGGATACCCACGTTCATCAACTGCCGGACAAGCATCGAAATCAGCCTGTTCATGTTCATCGTTACGTCCTTTCGGTTACTAAGCTTTACATAGTGCAGATCGTGCTAATCTTCAAACAGCTCTGACTGGTCGGCATTGCCGGTTTCGTCTTCGTGATCGCCAAGTGTTGTTGTACCGGGCGGGGGGCGGTTTTCGAGCAGCCCTGCAGCGCGCAATTCCTTGAGCCCCGGCAGGTCACGGGCGGTTTCCAGACCGAAGTGATCCAGAAAGCCTTGGGTGACGACAAAGGTGACCGGCCTTCCCGGGGTCATCTTGCGACGTCCGAACCTTATCCATTCCATTTCGATCAGTTGATCGATGGTGCCACGGCTGACGCTAACGCCGCGGATTTCCTCGATCTCGGCGCGGGTGACTGGCTGGTGATAAGCAACAATGGCGAGTGTTTCGATCGCGGCGCGCGATAATTTGCGGGTTTCGACAATTTCCTTTTGCATCAGAAAACCAAGGTCCGGCGCTGTGCGGATTGCCCAAGCGTCGCCGATGCGCACCACATTCACGCCACGTCCGTCATAGCGTTTGCGCAGATAGGCCAGCGCTTCTGCCGGATCACAACCATGCGGCATCCGGCCTGCCAGTTGCTGGACCGTCACCGGATCGGCGCTGGCGAACAAGATCGCCTCGACCATGCGTTCCTGTTCGCCGATGGGCGGGGCGTCGAACAGGCTGTCATTTTGCGTTTTAGCCATGGCGCGGGTCTTTCTTGCGAATCTGGATCGGGGCGAAACTGTCAGCCTGACGGATTTCGATCTTGCCTTCTTTGGCCAGTTCCAGCGACGCGGCAAAGGTTGCCGCCGTCGTGGACCGCCTACGTTGCGGATCTGCGTCCCAACCATCGGGCAAGTAGCTGGCGATATCGGTCCAGTCCCCGGCAAAGCCGATCAGCTGGCGCATCCGTTCCAGCGCCTGCTCCATCGTCATCACATGCTGCCGGTCCATCACGAAAGGTCGGAAATCATCACGCGTGCGGATGCGGGCATAGCCTTGCATCAGATCAAGCAGCGTCGCGGTATAGCTGATCCGCCGCACGCGCTGCACGTCTTCGGTGATGCCACGCGCGAAAAAGTCACGACCCAACTGATCGCGGGCCATTAGTTTAGCCGCGGATTCGCGCATCGCCGCCAGACGTTCCAACTGAAAGGCCAGATGTGCGGCAAGTTCTTCGCCCGATGGACCTTCTTCGCGCGGATCAGGCGGCAGCAGCAAGCGGGATTTCAGAAAGGCGAGCCATGCCGCCATCACCAGATAATCGGCGGCCAGTTCCAGTCGCAGCGCCTTGGCCTGTTCGACGAAGGCCAGATATTGCTGCGCAAGCGCCAAGATCGAGATTTGCCGCAGATCCACCTTTTGCGTGCGTGACAAGGTCAGGAGCAGGTCGAGCGGGCCTTCAAACGCACCGACATCGACAATCAGCGCCTCGGCGGCGACGCGGGCGCTGATACGGGTCGTGTCATCCTCGAAATCATCCATCGGCATCGGACCTTAGGTCAATAGCGCGTCAAATTCGGCCTCTAGCGCTGCGATGTCAATCGTTTCGGGCGTTTTGCGCAAGGCCAGCGCGTGATTTGCGCGGGTAAGCGCCGCGTCAGACATCGCACCAGCGGCACGGGCCACCTGCCCCATTTCATCCCCATCACCGTTGCAGTGCAGGATCAGGTCACAACCGGCGGCAATGGCCGCAGTCGCACGGTCGGACATGCTGCCTGCCAGCGCCTGCATCGACAGATCATCCGTCATCAACAGCCCGTCAAAGCCGATCTGATCACGGATCACCTGCATCATCACGGGCGAGGTTGTGGCGGGATTGTCAGGGTCGAGTGCGGTGAAAACGATATGCGCGGTCATTCCTATCGGTAGGTCGCGCAACGCCGTGAAAGGCGCAAAATCCTGCGCTGCCAATTCATCGGCATTGGCGGTGACGCGTGGCAAGGACAGGTGGCTGTCCGCCCGCGCGCGGCCATGGCCGGGAATATGTTTCAGCACCGGCAGAACACCACCCGCCAGCAGCCCGTCGGCACAGGCGCGCGCTGCAGCGACGACTGTCGGCACATCGCGTCCATAAAGCCGGTTTTGCAAGAAAGGATGGGTCGCATCTTCGGCGATATCGGCAAGGGGTGCGCAGTTGACGTCGATACCAACACTGCGCAATTCATGCGCGATCAGGCGGTAACGCAGATATTGCGCGCGCAAAGGATCGGTGCTGCGGCCCATCTGGTCCAGCGCAGGCAGGTATTCGCGCCAGTGCGGGGCACGCATCCGCTGGACGCGGCCACCTTCCTGATCGATCAGGATTGGTGCGTCGCGGCCCAAAGTGTCACGCAAATCACCGGTCAAGCGGCGCAACTGGTCCGGCGTGTCGATGTTGCGCGCAAAAAGGATAAAGCCGAACGGATCTGTTTCACGAAAGAAGCTTTGTTCCCACGCTGTCACTGCCAGCCCAGCTGGCCCAAAAATCGCCGCGCTATGCGTCACTTAATTGACCACAACCGCGATACATTCAGCGCCTTCGGCCTGCAGCGCGGCACAGAAACGGCGTGCATCATCGCGGTCCGAAAAGCCACTCGCGCGCAAGCGGTACCATGTGCCGCTGGTCTGCGTGCTGACCTGCACAACGCGTTCACGCCCGTTCATCAGCGCGCCAAAGCGGCCAACCAGACGGTCCCATTCCTGACCGGCCAGTTCTGCCGTCGAAAATGCGCCCAGTTGCACCAGATCGGTCCCCGGTGAAAAACTGGCGGCGGTGACTGTCGTATCGGGCGCGGCAACAGGGGCCGCTTGTGCCACAGAAGGTGCCGCTGCCGAAGGCCGCAGGCCCGCTGGCCGTGCCACAGGGCGCAGTGATACTGCAACACCGCGCGCTGATGCAGGTACACGTTCCATCGCGGCGATCTGGGCCTGCCCGTCCGCCTCGGCGATTTCGGCAACAAGCGCGAGAACTTCGTCAACCGTGCCACCAGTATTGCCTAGCGGGACATCCAGTGTCGCCTGTTCGGTCGGTGTCGGCAAAGTGCTTTCCAGACCGACCGGATCCGCCATTGCCGTTGGCGGGGCGACCATATCTTCGGCGGCAAGGCCCGCCGTGGTCGGTGCCAGCACAAGGCGGTCTTCGGGGGCGGATGCTTCGCCGCGTGCGACAAGGTCGTTGACCGACAGGCCTGCATGACGCGCCACATCACCGCCCGGATTGTCGGGCAGGATGCGCATGTCGCCTTCCATGGCGCGGACGACAGGAATACCGCTGACGTCGCGCATAATCAGTTTATAGCCCCAGTAACCAACACCCAGAATAAGGGACAGCGACACGATTGCGCCGATCACATTGACGAAATTCTGACCGCGCCCATTGGTCGATTGCGGGGCATGCCCCTGATCATACGTTGCCATCACTGCCTCACTGCCCATGCCATTTGTGGCTTGTGGGGTCTTGTCTACTGCTCGATCAGGCGGGGTTGCGTTAACGCATTTCTTCCGCCGGTGTGACGCCAAGAATACCCAAACCGTGCGAAATAACAATCGCAACAGCCCGTATCAGCGCAATTTTCGCTTGTGTTGTATCAGAATCACCATCCTGAAGGAAGCGCAGGGACTGATCGTCATTGCCACGGTTCCAAAGCGCATGAAAATCCGACGCCAAATCATAAAGGTAAAACGCGATCCTGTGCGGCTCAT
>PUNR01000282.1 GCA_003551805.1 Loktanella sp. | reverse complement strand
TGCGCCTGCTCGCGCGCGAGGTTTATGACCGGATCGTTGCGATCAAGGGGCCATCGGTGGTGGCGCTGGTCACCGGCGAAGAACGGATCGTGCCACCGCGTGCCGCCTATTGGGTTTGCACGGTCGAGGCGATGCCCGAAGGTATGGGCTGCGATTTTCTAGCTGTAGATGAAATCCAGCTTTGCGGTGATCCTGAACGCGGCCATGTCTTTACCGACCGTCTGCTGCATGCGCGCGGCTTGCATGAAACCCTGTTTCTGGGGGCAGAAACCATGCGCGGTGCGATTGCAGCGCTTGTTCCCGGCGTGCAGTTCATGGCGCGCGACCGGATGTCGGACCTGACCTATACCGGATCAAAGAAAATCAGCCGGATGCCTGCGCGCGCTGCCATCGTCGGGTTTTCGGTCGATAACGTCTATGCCATCGCCGAATTGTTGCGCCGCACCAAAGGGGGGGCCGCCGTTGTCATGGGCGCGCTGTCGCCACGCACCCGCAATGCGCAGGTGGAAATGTACCAGAACGGTGATGTCGATTATCTGGTCGCCACTGATGCCATTGGCATGGGGCTGAACCTTGATATCGGGCATGTCGCCTTTTCGTCGCTGACCAAATTCGATGGCCGACGGATGCGCCATCTTGCCCCCGAGGAACTGGCCCAGATTGCAGGCCGCGCCGGGCGGCATATCGAGAACGGCACTTTCGGCGTGACGGGCGAGGCACCCCCCCTGGACGATGCCGTGGCAGAGGCGATTTGCAACCACCAGTTCCGCCCTGTCGGCAAATTGCAATGGCGCAACAGCCGGTTGCAATTCGGGTCCGTCAAAAGGCTGATGGCCTCGCTTGAGGACCGCACCGACAACCCTTGGTTGACGCGCGTGCGCGAAAGCGACGATCTGGCCGCGCTCAAGGCGTTGGCGCTGGATGCAGAGGTCGCAGCGCGCGCCACGGACGGCCCATCGGTGAAATTGTTGTGGGATGTCTGCCGAATCCCCGACTTTCGTGGTGTGTCGCCTGCCGAACATGCCGCACTTCTGACGCAGATTTACAACGATCTGCATCAACTTGGGCATGTCTCGGCCAATTGGTTCGCGTTACAGGTGCGGCGGATTGACCGCACCGACGGGGACATTGATACTTTATCCAAACGGCTGGCCTTTATCCGGACCTGGACCTACGTGGCCCAGCGCAAAGGCTGGCTTGTTGACGATTCTCATTGGCGCGACGAAACCCGCGCTGTAGAAGACCGTTTATCAGACGCGCTTCATGGCGCATTGACACAAAGATTTGTGGACCGGCGGACCAGCATCCTGCTTCGCCGGCTCAAACAAAAGGAGAGCCTGTTGGCCGAGGTGAATGAAAAAGGTGAAGTGACCGTCGAGGGCGAATTCGTCGGTCGTTTGGAAGGGTTCCGTTTCCGCATGGACAAGGCGGGCAGCCCGGACGAGGCGAAAACCTTGCGGCAGGCATCCGTGCAGGCGATTGCGCCGCATCTGCATCTGCGCGCGGACCGGTTCTATAACGCGCCGGATACCGAGATTGATTTCACCGAACAGGGTGGGTTGATGTGGGGCGATCAGGCCGTGGGCAAACTGGTGTCAGGTTCTGACCCGCTGAAACCCGGCGTCGCGGTGTTTGTGGATGAAGAGGCAGGCGCCGATGTCACAGCCAAGGTCCAGCGCCGTTTGCAGCATTTTATCGACCGCAAG
Organism: Loktanella sp.; assembly: GCA_003551805.1. Lineage (GTDB taxonomy): Bacteria > Pseudomonadota > Alphaproteobacteria > Rhodobacterales > Rhodobacteraceae > Yoonia. Next base: position 2,982 of record PUNR01000282.1, on the reverse strand, counting down.
ATTGCTGCGGGCTTTGAAGGCTTGCTGGCCCTGCGCAATGACGACACGCTGACCGGGGCGGCCAAGGGCTTTGCCTTCCGGATGGCAGAAAATTTCGGCATCATCCCGCGCGGCGATGTCGCCGACGAGGTCAAGGCGCTGGATCAGGATGCACGATCTGCCTTGCGCAAACATGGCGTGCGCTTTGGCCAGTTCACGATTTTCCAGCCCTTGCTGTTGAAACCCGCACCGACTCGGCTGCGTCTGGTGTTGTGGTCGCTGGCGAAAAACCTGTCCGAATTCCCCGAAAGCCCGCCCCCCGGTCTGGTGACACTCCCTGCCGCAAAAGATGCGGTGCCGGGATACTACGCGATGTCGGGCTACCGTGCTGCGGGCGAACGGGCGATCCGTATCGACATGCTGGAACGTCTGGCCGATATGCTGCGCGACAAGGACAGCCGTAGCGGGTTCGAAGCCAATCCTGACATGCTGTCGATCACCGGCATGACGTTGGAACAATTCGCTGATCTGATGGCTGGTCTGGGCTACAAGGCCGAAAAGGGCGAACGCGCCAAGGTCAAGGCGCCCCGCGCTGATCTGGCGGGCAAACCCCCCGTTGAAACTCCGGTGGAAGAACCGCAGGAAACCCCGCCTGCGCCACCGACAGAGGTGCCGAACGACACACCGCCTGAAGGCAACCCTGCCGATGTGCCGGTCGAACTGCCCGACGACGCACCACAGGAAATCCCTGTCGATGCGCCCTCCGACACACCCGATGCTCCCGAGATGGAGGCGTTTTACACCTTCACTTGGGGTGGTCGCGCCGTGCGCCCTGCGCGCCCTGCAGGCGGTGATCGTCCGCGCGGCAACCCCAAGCCGAAAGGCAAGGGCAAAGGCAAACCGCCTGCGCAACAGGGCAAGCCCGAAAGCTTTCAGGCAAAGCCTAAGCGCGACAAGCCGATTGACCCTGACAACCCCTTTGCCGCCGCCTTGGCAGGGTTCAAAAAGGGTTGAGCGACGCAGCACGGCCCACGATCCGGTTGGATAAATGGCTGTGGCATGCGCGGTTTTTCAAATCGCGCAGCATCGCTGCTGGTATCGTCAGCGCGGGCAAGGTGCGGGTCGGTGGCAACCCAGTCAGCAAACCTGCCCGTGCGGTCGGCGCCGGCGATGTCCTGACCTTTGTGCAGGCCGAACAGACCAAGGTGATCCGCATCCTTGATTGCGGCACCCGTCGCGGCCCCGCACCCGAGGCACAGGCGCTTTACGAGGATCTGTCGCCTGTCACTGTCGCCACGCCGCAAGGCCCGCTAAGCGACCGCAAGGGCAGGCCTACCAAAAAGGATCGCAGGGATATGATGACGCAGCGCGGCATGGATGACCCTTTCAGCCTTGAATGACCGGGCAATCCGATTTAGCACACCCGCACCAGTATTACGGATGTTCCCATGACCTATATCGTCAACGACAATTGTATCGCCTGCAAATACACCGACTGCGTCGAGGTCTGTCCGGTGGACTGCTTCTACGAAGGTGAAAACATGCTGGTGATCCATCCTGACGAATGTATCGACTGCGGCGTCTGCGAACCCGAATGCCCCGCCGACGCGATCCGCCCCGATACCGAGCCTGACATGGAAAAATGGGTTGAATTCAACCGCAAGTATTCCGAAATGTGGCCGGTCATCATCACCAAGAAAGACCCGCTGCCCGGCGCCGCCGAGATGGATGGCCAACCCGACAAGATGCGCCTGTTTTCTGAAACACCGGGCGAGGGTGGCTGATCTAAGCTGCTGATAACAAACGGTTTCATCCAGCCGTTACAGGACGCTTCCGATGGGGGCGTTTTTGTGGTATGATTCCTTAATGACGCGAACGATTTGATCCCGCAATTATCTACCTGTTCCGCCGGTGACTTATGTTGCCGACGGTTTTTTGTCGCTTGACCTGCCGGATCGCCATGAAAGGAAAATCATGACCAAGAAGAAGAACGAATTCAGTCCCGACCAGTTTGTAGTTTACCCCGCCCATGGCGTGGGCAAGATTGTTTCCGTGGAAACGCAAGAAGTTGCGGGTTTCGAACTGGAAATGTTCGTGATTGCCTTTGAAAAAGACAAGATGACCCTGCGGGTACCGACCCACAAGGCAACCGATGTCGGCATGCGCGCACTGGCGACACCCGATGTCGTGAACCATGCGTTGAAAACCCTGCGTGGCAAGGCCAAGGTCAAAAAAGCCATGTGGTCCCGCCGTGCGCAAGAGTATGAACAGAAAATCAATTCCGGCGACCTGATCGCCATCGCAGAGGTCGTGCGCGACCTGCACCGTCAGGACGACCAGCGCGAACAAAGCTATTCCGAGCGTCAGCTGTACGAAGCCGCCTTGGAACGCCTGACCCGCGAATTCGCCGCTGTGGCTGGCGATGACGAGAATGCGGCTGCCGCACAGATTGGGTCTGTTCTGGTCGGTCGCGCCGCGTAAGCGCCCGTGAAATGAGGAAAAAGCCGCGCCGGAGAGCGCGGCTTTTTTTATGGCGGTGGTACAGGTCGTGGGGATTATGCGGGGTTTCCCACGCCAAACGACGGCTTTTATGTGGCGTGAGGTGTGGTTTCTGGGCGTCAAAGCGGACCTTGCCCATAGGACGCATGAAGGTCGGGTGTGCGGGACAAAGCCGACCTACGAAGGTGCAGCATTCAAATTGATGGAAGTACTATCGCAAGGAATGTTTCGTTAAACATTAATGATCTTTTTCACGTTTCTTTCGACGCCCAGCAAAGTATTGGCGCGTACAGTATAATATAACAAAAATATGCACGATGGGGCTAACCGACTGCTGTAAAAAGGTACCGTTGGAAATAGAGTATCCAGCGCTGGATAAAATTATTGTCACAAAAATAAACCCGACCCACCACTTCCACTCCGATAGCTTGAGCCTGTCTCTAAAAAACCCCCTTTGCCAGAATGCTTTCTGTTTTTCATCAGTCACCTTGGCAGCCCTCCGGG
>PUNR01000256.1 GCA_003551805.1 Loktanella sp. | reverse complement strand
CCCTATATCGCCGCTGCGGAAATGGCAGCCTTGCAACCCGAAGTGCGCTTGCACGAGCCTCATATGGCGCTGACAGACCATGCAGACGGGCTGTCGTGTTACCGGACCATCACCGCAGGCGCATCTGCACATCTTGCACAGGGTGGGCGGTTGATCGTGGAGATCGGCCATAGACAGGCCGCCGATGTCAGCGCGCTTTTTATTGCGGCAGGCTTTGCTGATCCGATCATTATTCGCGATCTTGACGGGCGCGACCGGGGTGTCGCAGGCTGGTGGCGCGGTTAACGGCAGCGGATTGCTGCAAATCTGACCGATCTGGGCAGTTTTGACTTGTCTTAGCGTAAATGCCATGCTTATTGCAGTATATCGGATGGGTAAGAGAACGTTTATCTCTCTCCGAAATGTCGCCAATCCATCGCAAGGCCCGCATATCAAAGACGCGCAAATGCGCGACGCTGCGCCAGCGCAAGGTCAGCCAAAGGCTCGAAAGCACATCTATGAGATCATCTAAGTCACGGTCGCGGAACAAAAACCGCACGCCCCGTCCTTCGGGCGGCAATATCATCAACCGCGTGTTCGAAAGCTCGGGCCCCGACGGTAAAGTTCGCGGCACGCCGCAGCAGATCATCGAGAAATACAACCAGTTGCACCGCGATGCGCAATTGTCAGGTGACCGGGTGAATGCGGAAAACTTCGCACAGCACGCCGAACATTACACCCGTCTGCTGGCCGAAGCCCAGCGCGAGGTCGATCAGCGCCGTGAAGAGGTCGAGGCACAGAACCGCGAACGTCAGGCCGAGCGCGACAAGGAACGTCAGGACCGTATGCAGGCACAAGAAGCCGCCAGCACGAATGACCAGCCTGCTGCGGCACCACAGCCCGATCCGCGCGACAGCGCACCTGCACAGGACGAACAGCCCGACACAGGGCTTGTCGACACACCCGAGGAAAAGCCACAGCCGCGCGCGCGCAAACCACGTGCACCACGCAAGCCGCGTCCTGATGCGAATTCCTCGCCCGAAGCTGCCGAATAAAGCCTAGCGCGCAGCGGCCAAGCTGCGCGCCAAAGCGCAGAATGCTTCCAGTCCGACCTGCTCTGCACGTTCGGTCGGTTTGATGCCGACCGCGTGCAGATGGTCCTCGATCACCGGGCTGACAGACTTCAACGCGGACCGCAGCATCTTGCGCCGCTGGTTGAACGCCGCCGCCACCACCATATTCAACACGGCTGGGTCCGCAGGATATCGCGGCGCTGGCAATGCTTTCAGGTGGACGACCGCTGAATGGACCTTTGGTGGCGGGCTGAACACCTCGGGCGGCAGGTTCATGACAATCTGCGCATCTGCACGCCATTGCGCCAGCAAGGCAAGCCGCCCATAGGCCTTGCCGCCGGGCTGTGCGACGATGCGTTCTGCGACCTCGCGCTGGAACATTAATGTCAGGCTGTCCCAAAAGGGCGGCCATTCCGGCGGCGTCAGCCAGCGGACAAGCAGCTCTGTGCCGACATTATAGGGCAGGTTGGCCGCGACTTTGATCGGGGCTTGCAGATATTCCAGCGGATCAATCGCCAGTGCATCGCCTTCGATCACCTGCAAACGGCCCGGATAAGCGACCGCAATCTCGGCCAAAGCAGGCAGGCAGCGAGGATCTTTCTCGATCGCCAGCACCCGCCGCGCCCCTGATGCAAGCAATCCGCGCGTCAGCCCACCGGGGCCGGGGCCGATTTCCAACACATCCGCCGCCGTCAGATCGCCTGCCAGCCGCGCGATACGGGCTGTCAGGTTCAGATCAAGCAGGAAATTCTGCCCCAAAGACTTTTTCGCCGCCAGATCGTGCCGCGCAATCACATCGCGCAGCGCCGGCAGGTCATCAATTCCATTCATGTCATCGTCCGAGCCCAAATATCCCCGCCGGAGGCATCAAAGTTTTTCGCCATGCTCTCGGCCTGACGCAGCGCCGCAATCATGGACGCGGGATCAGCCACACCTTTGCCCGCGATATCAAACGCTGTGCCATGATCCGGCGAGGTGCGGATAAACGGCAATCCCAGTGTGACGTTCACACCACCAGCGAAATCAATCGTCTTGATCGGGATCAGCGCCTGATCGTGGTACATGCAAATCGCCACATCATATCGCGCGCGGGCGGCCGCATGGAACAATGTATCTGCAGAATGGGGGCCTGTGATATCCAAACCCTCGGCCCGCAGTGCATCCAACACGGGTGTGATCATCTCGGCCTCTTCATGTCCCATCTTGCCATCTTCGCCTGCATGCGGGTTCAGGCCCGCAACGGCAATGCGCGGTGCTTTCAACCCGAACTGGCGGCGCAAGGCGGCATGGGTGATCAGGATCGTATCTGTCAGCAGGCGCGCGCTCAGCGTTTCAGGCACTTGCGCCAGCGGTATGTGGATCGTCGCAGGCACCACACGCAACCCGTCGCAGGCCAGCATCATCACAACACGTTCCACCCCGGCAAGGGCGGCAAGGTATTCGGTATGACCCGGATAGGCGAAACCGGCGCCATCCATCAGTGCGGCTTTGTGAATAGGTGCTGTGCAAATCGCGCTTGCCTGGCCTGTCATGACCAGATCGACACCGGTCGCTATGGCATCAATCACGCCGCGTGCGTGGCCGGGATCAGGCGTTCCCGCGACAGCAGGACTGCCGAAATCGCGCGCCAGTACGGACATTTTTTCCGGCGAACCGGCAACCGGATCAGAAACGATCTGTACCGGCGTGCCGGGCGGCAGATGCGTGGGATCACCGATCCACACCATTGGCAGATCATGGCGCAGTGCGGCCCAAGCCTTGGCCGCCACTTCGGGTCCGATTCCTGCGGGTTCACCACAGCTGATGACGATGGGCTTCATCGTCCGGTGATAACCGCCTGCGCGCGCAGGTCCTGTATCAGCGCATCGGCAAGTGTCGACAGGCGCTGACCGCGGATCTGGTTGCGTACGCCGTCTCTGTCCGCCCCTGCGGCCCCGGCGCTGTTGCGCTGGCAAAGCATCAGAAACACCAATGTCTGCCCGTCGTTGCGTGTCAGATTTGTCGACACCTCGCCCGGATCAAGCCGTGCCAGTTCAAGTGCGATATCATTAGGGATCTGGTCGGGCGACACGGTCACACGGTCCAGCACCTCTGGCGGTTGGTTGCGGGCGATGCCGTAAAGATCGTCACAGGTGTCGACATTGTTGGCCACATTGCGGGCGGCACGCAGGCCAGCCTCGCTTTGGCCACCGGCGATATAATAGGCGGCGTAATCAATGCTGACCGGTGTTGGGGCAGGGCGTACGGCCTCGCGCTGGCCACGTTTCTGGAACAGGGCGATGCCGTTCGGGATCATGATCGGGTCAGTGACCTCACCGGTGCTCAGGTTCAGGATCACATCGCGCAATTGTGGCGGATAGTTCGAGATCGGCAACCAGTCCAGCCGTCCGCCGTTGTCACGCGATGGAAGTGCCGACACCTGACGCGCGGCGGCTTCGAAATCGGCAAAGGACCGCATCTGCGAAATCTGGTTCGCGGCCTGACCTGCACGCTGCGCCATTTCAGGCGGGGCGGCGATGATGATTTCGGACAAAAGCACCTCGATCTCGCTGCGTACGCTGCCTTGCTGGCCTAGTGCGCGGTCCACATCGGCATCGGTGACGGTGACTTCCCGGTTGAAACGTGCGCGGACATATTCACGCCAGCTGACGCCAATAAAGACAAAATCGCGCAACGTGACTGCGTCAACGCCACTTTGCGCCAGCATCCGGTTGAATTCAGGAAGGCTCATGTCGGCGCGTCCGGCAAAGGCTTCAAGCTCTGCGTCCAGCGCCTCTTGCGGGATGGTCAGACCGACGCGGTCGATTTCCTGCTGTTTCAGCCGATCGTCGATCAGCCCGTCACGGGCAACCTGACGCAGATCACCGGGTGTGCGGAACGCCTCGAGCAAGCGGATACGCTGGTTCAACTCGTATTGGGTGATGACCCGTTCGTTAACCGTGATCGCGGGGGCAAACTGGTTCTGGGCCTCGGCCTGACCGGGTTGCCCAAAGCTTAGGGCCAAGGCAAGCAGGGCGGTTAAGGTCGAAAATCCACGCATGGCATCCTCTTTTATTGTTACTGCCGGCACTGGGCGGCGGGGCTGCCTGCGGACCTGCCCGCTGAAAACCCGCTTAATGAACCGCTTAGCCCGAAAGTCGTTGTCGGTTCAACACTACTGGAAGACGCATAGCGGCGCGAGGCGGAAACATCGATGCTCACACATTCGTTTTGCCAGCTGAAACCGACACCAGCGCGTACAGGCCGGTCAGCAGCAACATCATAGCGGGCATCAAAATTCATCTGCCATGCATCGGTTAACACAAAGGCCCCGTCAATTGTCCATTCCGATATGGCCTCTGGCCGGTCTTCGGCCAGATCACGGCCTTGCCAGATATAGGCAGCGCCCAGATTGATCCGGTCATTGCGCCAGCGCACGCGACCGTCAGCGCGGGTTGTGTCGATATCGTCGTCCAGCAAGGCGCGCGCTTCGAACAGAAAACCGCCTGCGGTGTTGTATTGACCCGCGACCAGCCAGTCAGACCGTGTTCCTGCTAACCCCGATGACGGGTTGAAATCCGGCTGGGCCTCACTGCGCAAAATGCGCCCGAAGGTGAGAGTTGATGCAGCGCCTGCCGCGCCCACCCGTGTCCATGTCACACCAGTGGCAAGCTGGGT
>PUNR01000388.1 GCA_003551805.1 Loktanella sp. | reverse complement strand
CGTCAGAACATACAAAAACTCTTCACCGTCATGGCGGACCCAGCCGTCGAATTCCTCCATGCTGCGCGCACGCACACGGGCACGGTAGGGCAGCATCCTCTTGGACGTCAGCGTTTCCGCCAAAAGCGCATGTTCATAGGTTGTGGTGATCTGCACCGTTTCATCGCCACCACCGGTCACCGCCATGCGGCCATTCACCTGCCCCTTGGACGGGGGCGTAAACAGCTGTGGTACCGAAATTCCAAGACCCACAGCCAGCTTTTTCAGCGCATCATAGGTCGGTGACATCTGGCCGTTTTCGATCTTGGACAGCGTCGATCGCGCCAGCCCCGCTTGCTGCGCCGCCTGCTCCAGCGTCCAGTCACGGGCTTTGCGCAATTCCCGCACCCGCGCGCCCAGGTCAAGCGGCTGCGCCACAGTGCTCGCGCCATTTTCATGCGCGATGCGGATCAGGTTTTTGGGGTCGATATCAGACATGCCGGTTTCTTTACGCAGCCCTGCACGATCTTGCAACTGACACGGGCTAGGGTTACGCCTGCGACATCTTTATATTTCCGCAGCCGACAGGGGGCCAGTATGGTCAAACTCGACATCATTTCCGATCCGATCTGCCCCTGGTGCTATATCGGCAAGGCCAATCTGGACCGCGCGCTGGAACAATTTCCAGACCATCCGTTCACGATAGAATGGCACCCGTTTCAGCTGAACCCCGATATGCCTGCGGGTGGTATGGACCGCAAAATCTATATGGAAACCAAATTCGGCAGCAAAGCTGCCGCTGCCAAGGCCTACCTTCCCGTCGTCGAACATGCCGAAAAGGCTGGCCTTGCGATCAATTTCGAAGCGATGCAGATCGTTCCCAACACGATCAACGCACACCGCCTGATCCATTGGGCGGGCATCGAGGCACGGCAAGGCTTTGTCGTCGATCTGCTGTTCAAAGCCTATTTCGTCGAAGGCCGCGACATCGGCAGCGACGAAGTGCTTGCCGATGTTGCCGATACCGCTGAAATGGATGCGGCCTTGATTACCCGCCTGCTGGCATCTGATTCCGACACCGCCGACATCCGCGCGCGTGACGCCCACAGCCGTGAAATGGGGATATCATCGGTTCCGACCTTTGTGGTAGCCAATCAACATGCCGTGCCCGGTGCGCAGCCGACGGATCTTTGGGTCAAGGTCATCACGGACATCATCGCACAAGTCGACACCACGTCATGATGGCGCCGACCCAGCGGCTCGGGCAGACCGAATTTATCGCGATGATGGCCATGCTGGTGGCTACGGTCGCTTTTTCCATCGACGCGATGCTGCCTGCCCTGCCCGAAATCGGCGCCAGTCTCAGCCCGCAGAACCTCAACCACGCTCAGCTTATCATCACCAGCTTTGTTCTGGGCATGGGGGTCGGCACGCTATTCACCGGCCCGCTGTCGGATGCATTCGGGCGCAAACCCGTCATGGTCGGCGGTGCAATCGTCTATGTCATTGCCTGCGGTATGGCCTGGGCCGCGCAATCGCTGGAAATGATGCTGTTCGCCCGCGTGCTGATGGGGCTCGGTGCTGCCGGACCGCGGGTTGTTGCCATGGCGCTGGTGCGCGACCTTTATCAGGGCCGCGATATGGCGCGGATCATGTCATTTGTCATGGCAGTCTTTGCGCTCGTGCCAGCGCTTGCGCCAACCTTGGGCCATTTCATCATTCTGGGCTTTGGCTGGCGGGCGATTTTCGCGGCCTTTATGGTGTTTTCGATCATTACCGTGCTGTGGCTGCTGCTGCGCCAGCCCGAGACTTTGCGCCCCGAAAACCGCCGCCCGTTAAGTTTCAGCGCCTTGGCAAACGCCACCTCACAGATGTTCGCACATCGCACCGCGCGGCTGTCGATCATGGTGCAGACGCTGACATTCGGGATGCTGTTCGTGGTGCTGTCATCGACACAACAGGTGTTTGATGTGACCTTCGGGCAAGGGGCGCATTTCCATTACTGGTTCGGCGGCATCGCGATTGTCGCAGCCTCGGCCAGCTTGCTGAACGCAAAGCTGGTGATGAAACTGGGCATGCGCGCGATTATCAAATCCGTGCTGACAATCCAGATCGGCCTGACCCTCGCGATGATCGTGATCACGGCGGCCAACGGCCCCTATTGGCTGGCTTTCGGCACCTATGTGATCTGGGTCACCGGCAATTTCTTTCAGGCCGGCCTGACCATCGGCAATCTGAACGCGCTCGCGATGGAAGAAATGGGCCATATCGCCGGCCTTGCCGCGTCGATTATCGCGGCCGTATCAACAGTGGGCGCCGTCATTATCGCCGCCCCCATCGCGCTGATGTTCGACGGCACGCCGATGCCGATGGCTGTGGGCGCGCTGGTCGCAGCGATCTTTGCCCTGTGGCTGACAACCAAGATCAAACGCCCTGGCGAAACCTGATATCATCGTCAGAGCATAAATATCCCCGTCGGAGACCGCAAAAAGCAGGGTTTACCCTGCTTTTTTCGTCTCTTCAGCAAGCTTTCCCGCTAGATCGCGGGCGATATTGAACGCGCCTTGGATCTTGTCACGTTCCTTGGCCCAGTCGCGCTGGACGACAATCTTGTTGTCCTTGACCTTCGCCTGCCCGCGCTGGTCGTTGATGAAATCGACCAGCCCCGCAGGGGATGCGAATTTGTCGTTGTGAAACCGGATCGTGGCACCCTTCGGCCCCGCATCCAGCTGGCTTATCCCTGCGCGTTTGCACATCGCCTTGATCCGCACGACCAGCATCAGCGTGTTCACTTCGCGCGGCAGCGTGCCGAAACGGTCGATAAGTTCGGCGGCGAAACCTTCGAGTTCGACCTTGGTCGTCAGGTTCGACAGGCGACGGTACAGCCCCAGACGCACATCCAGATCCGGCACGTAATCTTCGGGGATCAGCACCGGCACACCCAGATTGATCTGTGGCGCCCATTGGCCGTCGTCGATGATGCCTTCGGCCTGCACGGACCGGATCGCCATGATCTGGTCTTCCAGCATCTGCTGATACAGCTCATAGCCGACTTCACGCATCTGGCCGGATTGTTCCTCGCCCAGCAAATTGCCTGCGCCACGAATATCAAGGTCTTGCGACGCCAGCGTGAAACCTGCGCCCAGTGAATCAATCGACCCCAGCACGCGCAGCCGCTTCTGCGCTGCATCCGTCAGTTTCTGACGTGGTTTGGTCGTCAGATACGCATAGGCCCGCGTCTTGGACCGGCCCACCCTGCCCCGGATCTGATAAAGCTGGCTAAGCCCGAACATATCTGCGCGCCAGACGATCATTGTGTTGGCGGTCGGAATATCCAGCCCCGATTCCACAATCGTCGTTGCCAGCAGTACGTCATATTTGCCGTCGTAAAACGCGTTCATCCGGTCATCAAGTTCGCCCGCAGCCATCTGGCCTGTGGCACTGATATAGGTGACCTCGGGGACTTCATCGCGCAGGAAAGCTTCCATTTCGTCCATATCGGTGATGCGCGGCACAACGATAAAGCTTTGCCCGCCGCGATAATGTTCGCGCAAAAGCGCCTCGCGCACGGTGATCGTATCAAATTCGGATACGTAAGTGCGGATCGCCAGACGGTCGATTGGCGGGGTGCCAATCACTGACAGATCGCGCACACCGGACAGCGACAATTGCAAGGTGCGCGGGATCGGCGTGGCGGTCAGGGTCAGCACATGCACATCGGTGCGCAATTGCTTTAGCCGTTCCTTGTGCTGCACGCCGAATTTCTGTTCCTCATCAATGATCAGCAGGCCCATGTTCTTGAACCGTACAGATTTGGCCAGCAGCGCATGGGTGCCGATGACGATATCCACCGTGCCTTTGGTGATCCCGTCACGGGTCAGGGCGGCATCCTTGGCCGACACGAACCGCGATAAGGGCCGCACATTCACCGGAAACCCGCGGAACCGTTCGGCAAAGCTTTGGTAATGTTGCCGTGCCAGCAACGTTGTGGGTGCCACAATTGCCACCTGCACGCCTGCCATGGCAGCGACGAACGCGGCACGGATCGCCACCTCGGTCTTGCCGAAACCGACATCGCCGCAAATCAGCCTGTCCATCGGCTGGCCTGATCCAAGGTCGGTCAGCACATCGTCAATCGCTGACAACTGGTCGTCAGTTTCCGCGTAGGGAAAACGCGCAAGGAACTGGTCCCAAAGCCCGCTTTCGGGCTCCAGCACAGGTGCTTTGCGCAAGGCGCGTTCGGCGGCAACCCGGATCAGCCGTTCTGCGATCTGGCGGATGCGTTCTTTTAGCTTGGCCTTTTTCGCCTGCCACGCCCCGCCGCCAAGTTTATCGAGAAGACCGGTTTCGTGGCCATATTTCGACAAAAGCTCGATGTTTTCGACAGGCAGATAAAGCTTACTATCCTCGGCATATTCAATCAGCAGACATTCATGGGCAGCACCCAGCGCGGTGACGACTTCCATCCCCAGAAACCGGCCAACGCCGTGGTCAACATGGACAACCAAATCGCCGGGGGTCAGACTGTTGGCTTCGGACAGGAAATTATCGGCACGGCGCTTGCGTTTGGTGGTCCGGATCAAACGGTCGCCCAACACGTCTTGTTCGGAAATCACGGTCAGGCCAGGCGCCTCGAACCCCTGATCCAAAGGCCAGACAGCTAGATAGACACCCGTTTTGCCGATGCGGGAAAAGTCGGTGATGGCAATCGTTTCACCAACCCCTTCATCCTCGAT
>PUNR01000084.1 GCA_003551805.1 Loktanella sp. | reverse complement strand
GGGCCGCCATTGGCAGTGCCGTCATATAGCAGATAGGAATTGGTGCGCCCGTCCTCGAAACAATTCGGCGATCCGGTCTGTTCGGCAGACCCGATCAGGCCGGGCGCATCCACGATACCGGCCATGCGCATTTCGGCGATCACCTCGATAATCCCTGACCCGCAGATGCCGGTCACGCCGGTCTGGGCGATCGCGTCGCTGAACCCGTCTTCATCCGACCAGATATCGCTGCCAATGACCTTGAAGCGGGGCAGTTTGGATACCGGATCAATCTCGACATGTTCAATCGCACCGGGGGCCGCGCGCTGGCCGGAACTGATCTGCGCGCCTTCAAACGCAGGGCCGGTGGGGGATGAACAGGCCAGCACCTTTTCGCGGTTACCCAGCAGGATTTCGGCATTGGTGCCCACATCGACGATCAAGACAAGATCTTCGGATTTATCAGGGGCTTCGGACAGGGCGACAGCGGCGGCATCCGCCCCCACATGGCCCGCGATGCAGGGCAGGATATAGACACGGGCGGCGGGATGCAGGTTCAGGTCCAGTTCCAGCGCACGCAGCGACAGCGCGTCGGATGTGGCCAGCGCAAAGGGCGCTTGGCCCAGTTCATAAGCATCGATGCCCAGAAACAGGTGGTGCATGACCGGATTGCAGACAAAAACCGCATCAACGATCAGGTCGCGGTCGATCCCCGCCTCTGACGCGATCTGCACGAAAAGCGCATTCATCCCTTCGCGCACAGCACGGGTCATTTCCGCCGATCCGGTCGGGTTCATCATGCCATAGCTGACACGGCTCATCAGATCCTCGCCAAAGCGGATCTGCGGGTTCATGATGCCCGATGACGCGACAACCTCACCTGTGCGTAGGTCGCACAGATGCGCTGCGATTGTGGTGGACCCAAGATCAACAGCCAACCCGTAGATCGTGCCGTCATAAAACCCCGGCCAGATCGCGATGATACGCGGCGAAAATACTGCGTCACCCAGATGCACGGCGACGGTGACTTTCCATTCGCCTTTGCGCAGCGCTTTTTGCAGGTGGCGCAGCGCGCCCAGATCAGCCTCGAGCGCGGGTAGGTCCCAGTCGCGGCGCAGTGCAATCACCAGCCGTTCCAGATCGCCGGACGGGTCGTGCATGTCGGGTTCAGTGACCTCGACATAGTAAAGCCGTGTAGACGGGTTCATCGTGATCTCGCGCACTTCGGCACGTTTGCGCACGACCTGTTTATGCACCTGACTTTCCGCAGGCACATCAATCACGACATCGCGCATGATCTGCGCCTGACACCCAAGGCGGCGGCCCTGTTTCAGGCCGCGGATGCTGTCATAGCGTTCCTCGACGCTGTTCCATTCTGACAGGGCATCAGGGGCGACGGTGACGCCATGTTTGGAAAATTCACCATAGGACGGTGTGATCTGGCATTTCGAACAGATGCCGCGCCCGCCGCAGACGGAATCCAGATCAACCCCCAATTGCCGCGCCGCGGTTAAAACCGGCGTGCCGACGGGGAAATGCCCCCGCTTGCCAGAGGGGGTGAAAATCACGAGAGGGTCGGTGGTCATCGGGGGTGCCTGTTCTGGTTTGACCCTACATATCGCGTACCGCAGCACAAGGAAGGGCGGTATCCGTCAATCTGCAGGATAAGAACGGCATGGCGATTGGCGGCGGCGGGGTAAACCCCGCCCTACAGGATGGCGCGTATGTCGGGGTTTACCCCAACACTACCGCAACACATCACTTCCCCACAGCCAAACGACCAGCGGCACCGGTGCAGTCGCAAAGGCGATCATCAGCAATAGCGCAGGGGTGCTGAACAGCCGGCTGAGCCCTGCGACCAACATGATCCCGCCACCACCGCCAATGGCGATATTGCCGGGGGTGTTGATCGCGATGGCGACCGTCGCATAACGATAGCGCACCACGAAAGGCACCAGCCATGCGGGCAGATTGTTCTGCATTGCCACCAGCCGTTGGTCGCGCGGCACAGCGTCGATCCTTTCCAGCCATAATGCGATCCGGTGCAGCCGCAAATCGCGCAGCACGCCGATCAGCCATGACAATGACACGTTCTGCCCGACCATAAATGCCAATCCCAACACGCCAACAGTGGCAAGATAGACGAAGGGTGCGACCACGGCCCCCTGAATGATCAGCAGGGCGATCCCGATCTCGACACCCGGCACAAAGGGGATGGCAAGCAGCACCGCATAGGCGATCAGGACTGCGACAATCAGCCCTGTCATCGCCCGCGCCGATGCATCGCTTTCCATCAGTGCTATTTGTGCTTTCAGCCAGTCAAAGGCTAGCACCGCCAGTGCCACAAACACGACGATAGCGCTGAATCGGACCATAAAACGGATGATCCGGCGCAAGTGGCTGTCGTTTCGCGGGGACTCGGTTTCTGGCATGCCGCAACATGCGCGGGCGGGCAGGCGGCGGCAAGCAGCTTTTGTCCAGTTTGGCCTTTCAGCCCTGTCGCATCCATGCAATAGGGACGTGCCAACAGCCCCCCAACAGGAGACAGGTTGATGGAGATTCGCGAAGCCCTGACATTTGATGACGTATTGCTGGTTCCTGCCGCCTCGTCAGTCCTGCCGTCTACGGCAGATACCCGCACACGGGTGACCAAATCCATCGCCATGAACATCCCCCTGCTGTCCAGCGCCATGGACACAGTGACCGAAGCACGCATGGCCATCGCCATGGCACAGGCCGGCGGGATCGGGGTGATCCACAAGAACTTGAACATCGCAGAACAGGCCGACGAAGTGCGGCGCGTGAAACGCTTTGTCTCTGGCACAGTCTATAAACCAGTCACTTTGCGCCCCGACCAGACGCTGGCGGATGCCAAGGAAATGATGGAGCTTTACCGCATTACCGGTTTTCCGGTTGTCGGTGCTGATGGGCGTGTTGTGGGCATCGTCACCAACCGCGACATGCGCTTTGCCCAAGACGACCGCACACCTGTCAGCGTGATGATGACATCCGACAATCTGGCGATCCTGCATGAACCCGCCGATCTGGACGAAGCACGGTCCCTGATGCAGGCGCGCCGCATTGAAAAACTGCTGATTACCGATGGTGATGGCAAGCTGACCGGCCTGTTGACGCTGAAAGACAGCGAACAGGCGGTGCTCAATCCGGTGGCCTGCAAGGATGAACTGGGGCGTTTGCGTGTTGCTGCGGCCTCTGGCGTGGGTGATGCTGGGTTTGAACGGTCGCAGGCGCTGATCGATGCAGGCGTCGACATGATCGTGATTGATACCGCGCATGGCCATTCCGAAGGTGTCGCGCGCGCGGTTGAACGGGTCAAGGCGCTGTCCAATCAGGTCCAGATCGTCGCTGGCAACATCGCGACGGGCGAGGCTGCGCGTGCCCTGATCGGCGTCGGTGCCGATGCGGTCAAGGTGGGTATTGGACCGGGGTCGATCTGTACCACCCGCATGGTCGCCGGTGTCGGCGTGCCACAGCTGACCGCGATCATGGATTGCGCGCAGGCTGCGGGCGACGTGCCGGTCATTGCCGATGGCGGCATCAAGTTTTCCGGTGATTTCGCCAAGGCGATTGCGGCAGGTGCATCCTGCGCGATGGTCGGCTCGATGATCGCTGGCACCGACGAAAGCCCGGGTGAGGTGATCCTGTACCAAGGCCGGTCGTTCAAATCCTACCGCGGGATGGGCAGCCTAGGTGCGATGGCCAGCGGGTCCGCAGACCGCTATTTCCAGAAAGAAGCCGCCAGTGACAAACTGGTCCCCGAAGGTATCGAAGGTCAGGTGCCTTACAAAGGCTCTGCCCATGCAGTCGTGCATCAGCTGGTCGGCGGCTTGCGCGCCGCGATGGGATATACCGGCAATGCCACGGTAGAAGAAATGCGCAGGAATTGCACATTTGTGAAAATCACCGGGGCAGGGTTGAAAGAAAGCCATGTCCACGACGTGCAGATCACCCGCGAAAGCCCGAACTACCGGATCGGCTGATGACACCCGGTGCGCGGGTTGCCGCAGCGATCACCGTGCTGGACCAGATCCGTGACGGGGCCAATGGCGAACAGGCGCTGACCGCTTGGGCACGCGGCAGCCGCTTTGCCGGTGCCAAGGACCGTGCCGCCGTGCGCGACCATGTGTTTGACGTCCTGCGGTCGAAACGGTCGCTTGGCGATGGTGACGGGCGCGCCTTGATGCAGCGTCTGATGCAGCGCGATGGTGTTGATATTGAACTTATATTCAATGGCATAGGTCACGCACCTGAACCATTGCGCGATGAAGAACGTGCCGCACTGGCGCAGCCAATGGTTCTGTCCGATGCCGCAGCCTGCGATCTGCCCGACTGGTTGTGGCCGATCTGGCAAGACAGTTTGGGCGAGAATGCGCAGCCCGCGGCCCACGCACAGCAAGCCCGCGCTGACGTGTTCTTGCGGGTCAATCTGCGACGGGGCAGTGCGGCCCACGCGATGGCAGCGCTTGCGCAAGACGGTGTGATGACCGAACCGCATCCGCAAGTCACCACCTGCCTGCGGGTTTCGGACAACCCACGCCGCGTGAAAACCTCTGCCGCTTATCTGACAGGGCTAGTCGAATTGCAGGACGCATCATCGCAACGTGCCGTCGAGCTGGTCGGCGCGGGTGGGCGAATTCTGGATTACTGCGCCGGTGGCGGCGGCAAGGCGCTGGCCTTTGCCGACCTTCAAGACGGGCAGGTATTTGCGCATGATATCGCACCACAGCGAATGAAAGACCTGCCTGACCGCGCGGCGCGG
>PUNR01000073.1 GCA_003551805.1 Loktanella sp. | reverse complement strand
TGTCGTAAATCTGCGTCGGCGTGCCGACCTGCTGGATCACACCGCCGCTCATCACCACCACGCGGTCGGCCAGTGTCATCGCCTCAATCTGGTCATGGGTGACGTAGATCGTGGTGGTTTTCAGCCGGTATTGCAGGTTCTTGATCTGCGCACGGGTGGACACACGCAGCTTGGCATCAAGGTTGGACAAGGGTTCGTCCATCAGGAACACCGTGGGTTCACGCACGATCGCTCGGGCAAGGGCCACACGCTGGCGTTGACCGCCTGACAGTTCTGCCGGACGCCGGTCTAAAAGGTCGGTCAGATCGACCATCTCGGCGGCGCGCATGACGCGGTCATGATGTTCTTCTTTCGGGATTTTCCGGACTTTCAGCGGAAAGCGGATGTTTTCGTAAACCGACAGATTGGGGTAAAGCCCGTAGCTTTGGAACACCATCGCGATATCGCGGTCTTTCGGTTCCAGATTGTTCACCACGCGGTCGCCGATAACGATCTCGCCTTCGGTGACATCCTCTAGCCCTGCGATCATCCGCATCGTGGTGGTCTTGCCGCAACCTGACGGGCCAAGCAGCACCAGAAATTCCTGATCCGCGATATGCAGATCGAAATTCTGCACGCCGACCACACGGCCCCAGCGTTTGCAGACATTTTTCATTTGGATTTCGGCCATGGTTTACCCCTTGACGGCGCCGGCGGTCAGGCCGCTGACGATCTGGCGTTGGAAGAACATTACGAGGATGAACAAAGGCACGGTCGCAGATACAGTCGCAGCAACCGCGAACATGATCGAGCCTTCGGTCTGGATTGTGCCTAGGAAAGAATTGATCTTGGGCACCATTGTCTGGTTGGTCTGGTTCAGCAGCAGGGCCGTGACTGAAAAGTCGTTATAGGCCAGCAGAAAGCTGAACAGTCCTGTGGTAATCACGCCCGGCCACATGACAGGCATGATCGCAAGGCGGAACGCCTGAAACCGCGTGCAGCCGTCCACCATGGCGCTTTCGTCCAGATCCTTGGGGATGGATTTAAAGAAACTATGCAGCATCCACAGCGTGAACGGTTGATTGATCGCCACCAGCACGATGATCGCGGTCGGCAGATGACCCCAGATGTTCATCTCGAAAAACGGCAGCAGATAGCCTGATACCAGCGTGATATGCGGCATGGCACGGAACACAAGCGCTGCGATCAGAATCCAGAATGTGTAATTCCGCGTGGACCGTGACAGCGCGTAACCGCCCAAAGTGCCGAAAAACAGCGATATCGTGGTGACGCAGACGGTCACGATCACGGTGTTCCATGCGGCTAGATAAAACTCCCGTTCCACCCATGCGCCGCGATAGCCGTCCAGCGTGAATGATCCCCCCGTCTGGCGCTGTGTCGCAGGCCCGGTGATTGCATTCCAGAACGATTCACGGCTGAAGAAATCCGCCTCGACCTTGAACGATCCCCAGACCGTCCAGATGAAGGGGAACGCTGCCAGCACCAGCCAGATGCCAAGGATCAGCATGGACCCGATGGCGACAGGGCGCGAATATCCGATTTTCTCCGACATCAATGGGCCTTTCTTTTGAACTCGCGCCACGTCCGGATCAGGATCGGCGTCAGCAGGATGATCACACCCAGCATGGTCAGAATGGATGTCGCAGCGGCAGAACCATACATCTGGTTCACCTGTCCGGTCAGATCATTGTAGATCAGCCATGACAGCGATGTGGCATGCGCCTCGGCCGAGAAACCGATGATCGGCTCGAACACGCGGAAATTATCCATCAGCAGCACCAGCCCGACAAAGGTCGCCAGCGGCGTCAGATGCGGCATCACGACATAGCGGATACGTTCCCAGCGGTTCGCCCCGTCGATCATCGCGGATTCCAGCGTGTCCTTGGGCAAGGTCTGCAATCCGGCGTAAAACACGACAAAGGCGAAAGGGGCCATATGCCATGTGCCGTAAACGATCAGCGTGATCCACGTCAGCGTCGGGCTGGCCTTGAGCGACAGATCAGGATCGTTGAAGATGAATTGCAGCGTCGCCCCGATCACCCCGTCGGCATTGATCATCCAATAAAGGATCAGCGACCCCAGCAGCGGTGTGACGATATAGGGCAGAAGCGAGATAAAGATCACCACGCCCTTCAGGCTGCGCGACAAACGGTTGACGCCAAGGGCGATGGCAAAGCCAAAGATCATCGCCAAAGGTGTCACCAGAAACGTGTAAAGCAGCGTAAAGGACAGCGCCTTGTAAAACGGCAGGTTCATCACCCGCGCCACGACATCACCGAAACCGCGATTATCCGACAGGATCGCCGACACTTCGTTGATCGCCAGATGCGCGCGGTTGGTATAGGTGCCAAGGCCGTTGAACCGGCCCAGCGGTTCTTCGATCCGCTTCGCCGCAGTGGCCGCCGTATCAACGCGGGTTTCCTCGGTGCAGCCGAACGGGCCGCAGTTTTCCGCCGTCACCAGCACCTGATCGTGTTCGATATAAAGCGACTGAACCGCCACCGAGACGATGGGCAGCGCGATGAACAAAAGCATCGCCAGCGCCGATGGCCAGATAAAGGCCGCAAAATCCCTGTGCCGCATGGCAAATTCCTTTCGCCCGTCCTGCTGCCCCGGACGCTTTGGTCCGGGGCCTCATGGCTTAGTTCAAAAAGCCCGCTTCGCGCGCGGCTGTCGTGTAGGCGTCAACCACATCACGCAGCGCGTCTTCGGCGCTTTCGCGGCCTTGCATGAAATCACCCAGTTCAGCGCCAAGTGCGGTATGCAACAACCCCATGTAAGGCGCCATTGGATAGGCCTGCGCCCCCATCTGCGCATTGGTCAGGATCGCTTGCGCCGTTTCCGGCGGGGTGAAATCAGCGACGAGCCAGGCAGCGCCGGTCGGGTTGGCCTGTGCGACCTCTGGCCGGATCCCGTGCATCATCGCGAGGAAAGACGCCTCTGCATCTTCGTCACTGATATTGGCGGCAATCGCAAAACCATCCCACCAAAGTGCGGCGGCGGGCACTGTGCCACCGCCAGCGGTGGGGGCAGCGGCCAGAATGGTCGCTTCACCGATTTCGGGCGCAGGGCCTTCGGGGTCGATATGGCCATTCACCATCGACGCCCATTGGTTCATCATCGCGACCTGCCCGCCAAGATACAGCGCGCGGAGTTCGTCGGATGTATGGGTCAGGAATTCCGGCGCCATATATTCGGTCATCGCCTTCATCAATTCCAGCGTCCGCAGACCGACCTCGCTATTCACCGCAGGCACGGCGGTGCCGGGTTCAAAGAACGCACCGCCCAGACCCATGTAGGTGTTGACGAATTCATTGGCCAGAAACCAGCCAGACTGGTTCGCCGCCGCAAGCGGATAGCGCATGATGCCATCAGCACGGATTTTTTCAGCCGCGGCGAGCATTTCTTCGATCGAGGTGGGGGGTTCCAGCCCGGCCTGTTCCAGAATATCGCCGCGCATGAACAGGTTCTGCCCGTTCACCATAAAGGCGATGGCGACAACCTGCCCGTCCACGCGGACAAGCTGCTGTTCCAGCAACTGGCTGCCGTGGGCTGCGACCAGATCATCCAAAGGGCGCACCAGATCACGCGCCAGCAGGGGTGCGATGGAATTGTTTGCGACCATCGTCACCGTATATTGCGCCGGATTGGTGGTCAGCGCAGGCTGCGCCAAGGCGCGGTGTTCGGTGGTCATGTTCGCCGTCACGGTCACACCGTCACCGGCACAAGCGCGTGCCTCGTTGATGACGATGCCAAGCGCGTCGAAATCGTTCGACAGAATGTTGACGTTGCCTGCCTCGATGCCGCATCCGGCATAGGCAGCGCTGTGTCCCAGAATGACAGCCACAGCAGTGGCCGGCAGGGTCATATATTTCATGGCTCTCTCCGTTGGTTTAAGGGCGCCCGTTTGTTGTGGGTCGTTGTGAATGTGTCAGTGCGTTTCGGCAAGTCCGCCGGCAGGCAGGTCCGCCATCTGCGCCAGCCGGATTTGCACCAGCGCGGATAATTCGTCATAGACGGTCCAGTCATCGACGATCCGGCCATCCTTGTAGTGGAAATGCGACATACCCATCAGGCGGACATGTTTGCCTGTCGGATCACCAAGGCTGTCCAGAATACCATGCCCCAGATGATGCCCTTCCATCAGCCAGCGCACCGCGACCTTGGTGCCGCCTTCGATGCAGGGGGTCGAACAGATATGCTGCGGCATGAACAAGGCATCAGGGAAACTGCCGACCAGCCCCAGCATCTGGTGCGTGATCGACGCGGTGCCGTAAAGTTCCTTCATCAGCGGCCCGTGATATTGCGCGGTGGGCGTATAGACCTGCCGGATACGGCCGAACATCTTGCGGTTATAGACGTCATGCAGCCATGTCAGCGTGTCGCGTTCCAGATCATTGGACGCCAGCGACAGATCGGCCGCGACCTCTGGCGGGTATTGCCCCTGCATCAGGCCGGTTTCGCCGATATCAAGCGTTTTCAGCCCCTGCGACAGCTTGGCCGCCGCGATCTTGTCGGCATAGCCGCGCGGATCAAGGCCCAGTTGCTGCACAATCGCCATCTGGTCCGACACCACCCATTCGCGGTAGATCTTGTTGCGATGGATCATGCAATCCGCCACCGTCCGCGACACAAAAGGCCGCCCGTTCGCAGGCCCGTAATGCCCGTTCTGGCTATACCGCCCCGATCCCGTCACCAGATGCGAGGGATAGAACCCCGCCTGATCGTCGCCTTTCCAGATCACATGCGTCGCCATCCCGCG
>PUNR01000315.1 GCA_003551805.1 Loktanella sp. | reverse complement strand
GGGTCCACGGCGGTGATCCCCAGCACATAGCAGACGGCGGAATTGGCGGCAGACCCGCGCCCCTGACACAGGATCGGCGGCTTGCACTGGTTGCGGGCGAAATCGATGATCTCGTGGATGGTCAGGAAATATTGCGGGATGTCGAGCTTGGCGATCAGCGCCAGTTCCTTGCGCAGCGTCGCCTGCAAGGCCGCAGGCACCCCGCCCGGATAGCGCGCCGTTGCCCCTTTCCATGTCAATTCTTCCAGATACTCCTGCGGGCTGCGCCCTGCGGGGACGGTTTCATGCGGATATTCATAGGCCAAATCGCGCAGATCAAAGGTGCAGGCATCAGCGACCTCGCGTGTCGCGCGGATCGCATGGGGCCAGTCGGCGAACAGGCGTACCATCTGCGCGGGCGATTTCAGATGGCGTTCGGCATTGGCATCCAGCAAAAACCCCGCCTTGGCGATCGTGGTCTTGTGCCGGATGCAGGTCATCACATCCTGCAAGGGGCGGCGGTCGGGGGCATGGTAATGCACGTCGTTCGTGGCCAGAATGGACAGCCCCAGCCTGCGCGCCAAAGCATCAAGGAGATTGATCCGCGCGCGGTCATCGCCACGATACAGATAACTGGCCGCGATATGACGCAGGCCCGGCAAGGCACGCACCAGCCGTGGCAATAGGGCCGCAAAATGCGCCAGATCATCCCCCGGCACGGCGATCAACTGCACGCCCGCGGCATGGGCGGCCAGATCATCAAGGCTGATGTCGCAGACCCCCTTGGCCTGCCAGTCGCCGCCTGCATCCTGCATCTTGCCTTTGGACAACAATTGGCACAGCCGCCCGTAAGCTGCGCGATCCCGCGGATAGGCCAGAAACACCTCGCCCGAGACCAGTTGCAAGCGGCAGCCGATGACAGGCCTGATCCCAGCCTTGCGCGCCGCTGCATGCAGGCGCACGACACCGGCCATGGTATTGAGATCGGCACAGCCGAGCTTGTCATAGCCCAGCGCATGCGCCGTCGCCGCCAGATCAACGGCATCGGACGCCCCGCGCAGAAAGGAAAAACAGGTCGTCACCCCCAGTTCGACAAAATCCGCGCGCTGATTGGGCGCAAAACCTTCCCCTTCCAACGCCCGCTTGGGGTGCTGATGATCATTCTGCGGCATGACATCCCCGCTTCTTATTTCTCCAAATACTCCCGCCGGAGGCAGCGCGACCCAGCCGCATCACACGAACATCCCGTGGACAAACCAGCGCGGATCACCGCCGCGCCCATCCGCGTGCAACCCTTCGCGATACAGCCACAACCGCCGGCCCACCTGATCCTCGATCTTGAAATAATCGCGCAACCTTGTACCCGGGCGATCCTTCCACCACTCGGGGGCTATCCGTTCGGGGCCTGCATAGCGCGCGACACGGTGCACCTGCCTACGCCATTGAAACTGTGCAGGCGGGCCTTCGGGAACGGCATAAAGCACGCGGATTTCCTCGGGGTGATCCAGCAGGCGGATCGGGCGTTCATTGGCGGGTACAGGCATCAGCGCAGGAGGCGCGGCCAAGGCAGACAAGCGCGCCTCGGCCCTTTCGGGGATGTGGCTGGCGCGCAGTACAGGCCGGGTCACTGCGCGATCCCCGAAACGGGCGGTCAGGCGGTCCAGCAATTGCGACAGATGCAGGTCGTCATCGGAACCGCCTTCCAGATTGGTCTGAATGTTTTGCAGCTGCGCCAAATCGTCAGCTTGCAGCGTGATCAAGTCAAAGCCGAAACCAGGGTTGATCTGTGCGACCTTGTCGCGAAACAGGCTGTGCAAATGCACAGGATCACGCGATGGGGCGGCCATGGCGACATCCAGATGGCTGACATCGCCATCGGTGCGGTACACGGTCAAGTGCAGACGGCGACAACCGAACCCTGCGTGATGCAGCAAGTCACACAGATCGGCACAAAGGGCGGGCAGATAGGGTGTGGGGTCAAAGATCGGCTCTGCCAGTCGGCTTTGCGCGATGAAACGCGGTGCAGGATCAACACTGGATACAGGTTCGGCAAGTGTCCCTAAAGCCTGATCCAGCCGCAGCAGCGGATTGGCCACCAGTGCTGCCTTGGCAAAACGGCGGGTCAGCGACAGGCGCGGCACATCGATCAGCGCACCGATGGTTTTCAACCCCAAACGGCGCAAAAGCAAAACCGTCGGCGCATCCAGCCGTAATCCCGTGACCGGCAATGCGCCCAGTTTTACCGCCACCTGATCTGCCGCACAGATCGCGCGCACCGGCCCGAACCGCGCCAGCGCCCATGCCGCCCCCCATGTCGGGGCCACCGCCAGACGCGATGTCAGGCCCAGCAGAGATAATTGCGTCTCCATCTCGACCAGCATCGCGGCTTCGCCGCCCAACAGATGGTCCGATCCCGTAGTGTCCAGAATGATTCCATCATCGCCATCACGCACCGACCACGGACACCAGCGCCGCGCCCATAGCACCAGCCGGTCCAGCGCCAAGCGGTCACCAGCCTGATCGGCATAGACCACCTGCAAATCCGGACAGATCGCACGCATATCCACCACACGCGATCCCGCCATGACACCAGCCAAGCGCGCAACACGGTTGGTGGCATGGACCACCGGGCCATGCTGCGCCTCGCGCGCCAGCACGAAAGGCACATCATCCGGTGGCGCGTCGCCCTGCCGTTCCATCACCCGCATCCAGCGTTCCATCGCCAGTTGCGGCAACCAGATCGACACGATCCGCCGCCCGGTCATAGGTGGCCACCCATGCGCCCGGCTTTGCATGGCGCGACCGGAACAATTCGACCGCCCAGCGCGGCGCACCGGGGGCTTGCGGATCGTGCGGATGCGGGGCAGAGGGTAAAGCGCCAATGCGCCAGCGGTCGCGTGCCGCGCTCAGGTTGGGATGCGCCGCGCGCCGGATTAGCCAGCAGGACACACCCGCCGCCTCTGCCCGCAGGGCGAGCCGCTTGGTCGCGGTGAAATCCAGCACCGCCGGATCGCCCCAGATCTCTCCGATGACGCCACCAAGACTGCGGCAGCGCAGGCCTTCCTCCATCGCCCAAAGCACATCGGTCGCGCGCGACAGGTTCACCATGATGACCGGACGCTGGGTGCCGATCCCCGCAATGTAAGGATATCCGGTTTCCTTGCGTGACAGCCGGTCCTGCACCCAAAGCAAAGGCCGCTGCCTGCGCGGCAACCGCGCCAGCGCAAAGCCCAGGGCAGCGGCATCTGCGGCGGTTTCGACAAAGGCCTCGGACAAAGTGAACCGGGCCAGCCCCACTTGGGGCGGCACGCCTTGCGGCGTTTTCTGCATACGAAGCAAACCCATACACGTCACACCTAATTTCGGATTAAAATGTTCATGCTTTGTTCTAGTCGATCACGTTGATTCTGACAATCCGCCAGCCGTCTCTGGCATGGGATGTCGCAGGCGAAAGCCATGACCTGCAGGACAAACAACAATCACACCGACCTGCAATTTCCGCTTGTTCTAGGCGCGCCATTGCTGCTAGACCCCGCGACGGAGATGTGGCCGAGTGGTCGAAGGCGCTCCCCTGCTAAGGGAGTAGGCGGGAAACCGTCTCGAGGGTTCGAATCCCTTCGTCTCCGCCATAAATCACTTTAAAGTTTTGATTATAAGTTAAACTTGGGCGATCCAATTTCCTACGTGTCATCCGGAATGCATCACCTTAGGTGCTTGAAAGCACTACCTCAAAGCGTTGGTGATGCCGGAAACGTAGAGGGTAGTAGTTTTCCAGCAGGACACGGTTTTTCATGGTCTGGTGCCAGCGCCAACTTGCCCGCTTTTGCAACTGTCGATGGTCGAACTGACTGGCGCGGCGGTGACGGGATCGCTTTTATGATAGCGGACGACATCGTGATCGCGACACGAGGGTTGGGCGAAGACATTTTTCTGGCCGAAGCAGCCGGATTGACCAACGGGTTGGGTACCATTATCCGCCAGTATAGCCACTTTGATGGTGAAAATCGCGAATTTTTGGCGCAGTACAAGTGTACGATTTCTGCCGCTGGATCCGAAACAATCAACCTTATCGCCCGCAATGTCATGACCGAGAAACGAGCTGAAGCCTGCGTGCCCGTCACAGGTGGCGGTAAGGCATTCGTTAACAGTTTCTGGATCAGTGCTGACGACGGTCTTGTATGGCAATCCGACCAGCGGACCAGTGACGATATCGGTCAGGTCGTGGTGCAACATATCAAACGATAAAGTTGCGTATCTCAAACGATAAAGTTGCGTATCTATTGACATCAGTGGTCTGCACTAGCAAACATCGGACAACTTTTTTCAATTTGGAGTAGTAATATGATCAAGAAACTGATGACGGGCGCATTCGGCGCAGCCATGGTTGTGTCGCCTGCCGTAGTATCCGCGGGCGC
This sequence comes from Loktanella sp., assembly GCA_003551805.1. Lineage (GTDB taxonomy): Bacteria > Pseudomonadota > Alphaproteobacteria > Rhodobacterales > Rhodobacteraceae > Yoonia. The sequence continues at coordinate 398 of PUNR01000315.1, read as the reverse complement.
CTTTGGCGACCAGGTTGCACCTGAGACGGTTGTCGTTGCACCACAACAAGATACAGCAGTTGCGCCGGTTGTAGGTAGCCTGAATGGTGGCTTGATTGCTGGCGCTGCCGTGATCGCGCTTGTCGCGTTGGCAAGCAGCAGCGGTTCGACATCCTCGACCAACGGCACAAACTAAACATCGGCTGAAATGCCGATTCTTGCGTGTAGCTGGGCTTCGGTAAATTAAAAACTATTCGTACCGTTCACGGTCTTGTGATTGACGCTTGTTGGTTTTAGTTTGGGGCGGCAACTTGGTTGTTCGCCCCAAATTTATGTAAAAACGTGAATGTTAACTGTGTACTCGACAGCATTGCCCTAGCTGCTGTCGCCGTCGGAACCCTTTTATGTTGAATTTAGTC
>PUNR01000017.1 GCA_003551805.1 Loktanella sp. | reverse complement strand
GATTTCGGCGGGCTGGTCGTCTTGGGTTTCAAACCGCAGACCAAATTCGACCGATGGATCAACGAAAGTCTTGATCGCATCATAGGGAATATAAAGCGTTTCGGGGTTGTCGCCGAAATTCAGTGTGATGGTGAAACCTTCGTCCGTCACCTCAAGATTGGCGAACCAATGCTGGATCACGACGGTCATTTCGCCGGGGTAACGGTCTGATAACCAGTCGGCGATTTCAACGTCAGGGTGCATTGTGTCGAAGGTGACAAAGAAATGGTGATTGCCGGGCAAACCGGTCTTGGCGATTTTTGCCAACACCTCCTGAATAAGGCCGCGCATGGCACGGTGCATCAGGTTTCCATAATCGATGGTGTCGGGCACGGCATTACTCCTGTCGGTCTGCGCTTAGCATACGGGATTCGGACGCCATGAAAAGGGGCTGTCACAGCGCCGCAGTCGCCACACTTGCCGTTAGCGATATCAGCGCGACAAAAGGCAGAACCAGCAAAAGTGACCATTTCAGCCGCAATAAAAGAACCGCCGCCACGCCGACCAGCGAAAGCGCGAGGATTTGCAGGCTGGCAGGGTCCGGTACGACCATGTTGATGATCCCCCATTCAACGCGTGCGACGCTGTCGAACACCACATGCAGCGCAAACCACAGCGACAGATTGGCGATCACACCAACCACCGCCGCCGTGATCCCGCCAAGGGCGGCACGCAGGCGCGGCCGCCCGTCCAGCCAGTCGATCAGCGGCGCGCCAGCGAAAATCCAGATGAAACAGGGCACGAAAGTTACCCACAAGGTCAGCGCCCCCGCCGCCAGCGCAAGGCCGGTCCCGCCCTGTGCCAGACCCGCGATCATGGCGACAAATTGGGTCACAAGGATCAGCGGGCCGGGGGTTGTTTCAGCCAGCCCCAGCGCATCCATCATCTGTGGCGTGGTCAACCAGCCGTAGGAAAATACGACCTCTTGGGTCATATAGGCCAAAACCGCATAGGCCCCGCCGAATGTGACAACCGCCATCAGCGAAAAGAATGCGGCGACATCCAGCAGGAAGGCACTGCCTGTCGCTACGACCAGAATGACCGGGGCGGCCCAGACAGCACCGCCGATCATCAGCACGCGGGCGGCATTGCGCAGGCTGCCCTTGGGCATGATCTGCGCTTCGGTCGGCTGGCCCGGCATCAGCGCGCCTGCGACGCCTGCCGCAAGCACAACAACCGGAAACGGCACGGCGAAAAAGAACAGCGCGATAAAGGCCAGTATCGCGATGACCAGATAGGCCCGCCCGACCAGCGCACGTTTCGCGATTTTGATCAGGGCGGCGATGACGATGATGATGACCGTGGCCTGCACCCCAACGAAAAGCGCCTGAATAGCAGGCAGGTTGCCGTAGGCGCCGTAAAGCAGCGCCAGCGCCGCGATTACGATTGCACCGGGCAGCACGAACAGCCCGCCCCCGATCAGCCCGCCAGTGATTCCACCCCGTTTCCAACCAGCATAGGTGGCCAGTTGCATCGCCTCTGGCCCGGGCAGCAACATGCAAAATGACAAGGCGCGCAGGAATTGTTCCTCGGTCAGCCAGCCGCGTTTATCGACCAGTTCCTGATGCATCAGCGCGATTTGCGCCGCAGGCCCGCCAAACGACAACAGCCCGATCCGGCCAAAGACCGTCCATAATTCTTTCATTGTCGGAACCTTAGCTGATTACTCTGGTAATTTCGCGTAGGATCTTGGCCCTGATCGCCGCTGGATAGTCGCGATGGGTGCGTGCCGTCATGACAAACCCGTCGCCTGTGATGACAGCGGCGCGTAAATAATTTGTTATGGTCAATCCCATGGATTCGATCCCTATGCCGTTGATCGTGACACCGGCACGCTGTGCCATGGTGCGGACCAGCCGGACATCACCGCCCGCATTTGCTGTCCCGTCGGTGGATATGTCGATCACCTTGCGTTTGCAATCGGGCACCTGATCGAACATCGGCACGGCATAGCGGATGATGTCGCCAGTGGCGGTGCCGGACAGGATAAACGCACGTTCCATGCTGCGCGCCTGTGCAGAGACTTGGGCGGCTTGCGCTTGGTCCGTGATGCGGGTCCAAGGGATCGAGACGAATTGTTCACCCACACCAGACCATTGCACGACGGCTACTGCGACCTGATCGGCGATCATTGTTTCGATGATCTGGGGGTCGCGCATCGCGTCGGCCAGACCATCCGCCTGCAGGCGATATTCCGTGGCATCGACCGAATTGGACACATCCACCGCCAGTAAAAGCGCCGTTTCACAGGCGAAAGCCGGGGTTACCGACAAAAACACAAAAAGCGGGGCAAGGCAGCGCATGGCACCAGCATCCTTGCCCCTTTGCCGCTTGGCAAGCGTTAGCTGGCGGCGCTGATCATCACGAAACCGCCAGTTTCCCCTTCAAGCGGGCCGTGTTCGTCAGAGGTCGGCTTGACCATCGCGTCCAGCAGCACATCGACAGTGGTCCAGTAGGGCAGATACCATTCCTGATCGACCTCGAGAATCAGCACACGGTCAGTCGTAGCATCATAGGCCCCGATCAAGGCAACATGCGGCCCATCCCAATCGCCGGTCACGACACCTTGGTTGAAATAGACCATGATCGCATCATCGGCAGTCAGTTCATTGAGGCTGAGCATTTCAACAATCTGGCCTTTGTTGGTGGCATCCGCCATCGTCGGCTGGAACGATGTCACGGTTCCGTCCAGACCCACAGCTGCCATTGCCTCGGCTGTGAAATCGGCCAGTTGCTGAAAGGTGACGCCATCGCCGCCTTCGGCAGATAGCGCTGCCCATTCGGCATTGGCGGTCAATTCCAAAAGATCCTCTTGGGTCATAATGGTTTCAGAGGCCCATTCGGGCTGCCCCATGATCCCGTTGATGGCGGCTGTCACGCTGGCAATGGAACAGGCCGACGTGGTGAATTGCGGTTTGACAAAGGCCGAAAAGGCCCAGAAATCCGGCGCGGGCGCATTGCGCAGATAGCTGGTGTCAGCCGTAAAGATCAGCGCTGCGGGGCCGAGTTTTGGGTAATCTTCCTCTTCCTGTGCCCCGGCGATGGCGGGGGCGGACAGCAGGACGGCAGTCATGGCAAGAACAAGACGCATCGGATGCTCCATCGTGGTTGTGATGGATGACGTTAGGCCCAGATCAGCCGTTTTGGAAAGAGGGATTAGGTGCAGGTTTCTGTTGCCAGGTACCTGCGGACCCCGCCTATGGTCGCAAAACCATAGGGCTTAAGGTTTCAATAGTTCCGACTGCTTACGCAGCCATCGCCATTGGTGCTTTGTTGTCATTTGCAACTAGCTTTGTTGTACCGATAACGGTGGTAACTCACCGAGATAAAGCAAACCCCTTTAGACGTTCGTCGATCCTGTTTCGTCCCCATGGCTGCCAAATGAGCAGTGTTTGGTGGAGACGCCGGGTACCGCCCCCGGGTCCGATCCGCGTATTACGAGCGCGTTTATATCCATAGTCCTTGCGGACACCCTTGATCTAGGCTTTCGGCCTTCACATTGCAAGGGGCAGGTTGAGTGTCAGCGCAGCGATACCCACCACAGCCTCGACCCCGAAAAAGGTCCATTTCTTGCGCGATTGTCCGTCCAGCACCAGTGACGTGGCACGGCCCACGGATGCCCCCAGCCAGCAAAACCCCAGCATGGCAAAGGCGGCAGGGCTGCCGATGATCAGCGCGCCAAGGCCCATCCCGATGAACAACGCCCCCGCAGAGGCGCGGATTTCGGATTGTCCCATCCCCGTTGGCCCTGCCTGCAAGTCCAGCGTTTCCAGCGTATAGCGCGGCGCCAGCCAGCCGAAGGCGCCCAGCCCGATGCTGGCCAGCACGAAGAGGTAATTAAGAATGTCCATGACCTGATCCTTTATCCACCGCTTAGAAGTGGCGCAAGCGGACCCCAGATCAAGAGGCTTGTGAATATCGCGCCGCCATTGCGTTGAACCCGTCATAGGCGTTGGCGATGATCCGCGTCAAAACCTTCCCCGCGGGGAAGATCTTGATCTTCTGGCCATCGCGTTCCACGAAACCGGCGAAGTCTTCCAAGACGGATTGATGCACTGGCGTCAGAATATCCGCATCGGGGTGTTTCGATAAAGCATTGATATCAATTTCAAAGTCACACATCAGCATGTTGATCGCTTGTGCGCGCAACCTGTCCTGCGGCCCCATCGCATAGCCGCGATGACCGGCCAAGTCACCCGCCTCGATCCGCGCGATATAGGCGGCGGTGGCGGATGCGTTCTGCACATAGCCCGCGTCATATTGCGAAATCGACGATGCCCCGATCCCGATCAGTGTGGGGCAGGTGTCATCGGTATAGCCTTGGAAATTGCGCCGCAGGCGGCCCGATTGCATCGCGATGGTGAGGCTGTCGTCCGGTTTGCCGAAATGGTCGATCCCGATGGGCAAATAGCCCGCCTTGGCAAAGGCATTTGCTGCTTGCTGGGCAAGCGCATACCGCGCCTCTTCGCCCGGCAGCGCGGCGTCGGGGATCAGTTTCTGACGTTTGGAAAAATTTGGTACATGCGCATAACCGAACAGCGCGATCCGGTCGGGGTCCAGCAGTCGCACTTGGGCCAGTGTGTCGGCCATTTTGTCAGGCGTCTGGTGCGGCAACCCATAAACCAGATCGGCGTTCAGCGATGTGATGCCCGCCGCGCGCAGACTGTCGACGCAGGCTTTGGTCGCGGCAAAGCTTTGTTCGCGGCCAATCGCGGCCTGCACGTCCGCGGCGAAATCCTGAATCCCGATACTGGCGCGGGT
>PUNR01000400.1 GCA_003551805.1 Loktanella sp. | reverse complement strand
TGACTAATGTCGAACTTGCCAGCCGCGTCGGGATTTCGGCACCGCCCTGCCTGCGCCGCGTGCGCACATTGGAAGAACAGGGGTTCATCCTTGGCTACCACGCCGATGTCAACGCCCGCGAACTGGGGTTCGAGGTGCAGGTATTCGCCATGGTTGGGCTGGTCAGTCAGGCAGAGGCAGATCTGACCGCCTTCGAGCAACGCTGCATCGGCTGGCCGCTGGTCCGTGAATGTCACATGCTGAACGGCGAGGTGGATTTCATTCTTAAATGCGTGGCCCCTGACCTGCGCACCTTCCAGCGGTTTCTGACCGAAGAATTGACCAGCGCCGACAATGTCGCATCGGTCAAGACGTCGCTTGTGATCCGCGATGCCAAAGACGAACCCGGCGTGCCGTTTGACGTGTTAGAGGCGCGTCTGGCGCAGGAAGCCTGAACAAGAAAAGCGCCCGATTGCCCGGACGCTTTTCTCTCACTTTCGGGTCGTTCCTATGCGCGAACAGGTGGACCGACCCTAAGTGATCCTATTCGCCGCCGCCAAGTTGGTGGACGTAAGCGGTAACAGCGCGAATTTCAGCCTCGGTCAGACGGGTGCCCCAAGGGGGCATCACGCCAAACCGCGAATAGCGGATGGTTTGTTCCAGCGTTGCGGGATCGCCCCCGTAAAGCCACAGGTTATTGGCCAGATTGGGCGCACCCAGATCGCGGTTACCCAGACCTTCATCGCCATGACAGGCGGCGCAATTGTCCAGATAGATTTCGGACCCCGCCAGTGCCAGTGCCGCATCATGTGACTGGCCGGAAATAGCAAGCACATGCTGGACAACGGCGTCGATTTCTTCGTTCGACAGGATGTCGTCAAAGGCTGTCATCTCGGAATAGCGGGCGTCCCAGTCTTCTTCGTTCCGGATACCGTGACGGATTGTATAGGCGATGTTTTCAAAATCGCCGCCCCACAGCCAGTCATCGTCAAGCAGGTTGGGATAACCCACAGCGCCCGCAGCACCCGATCCATGACATTGCGAACAATTGTTGCGGAACACTGCCGCGCCAGCAGATGATGCAAAGCGCATCAATTCGGGATTCTGATCCAGCGTTTCCAGATCGGCCACCGCAAGTTCAGCCATGATATCGGCGTTGGCTTCTTCAAAGCGCGCAATTTCCTGTGCGACTTCACCGCGTGTCGAATACCCCAGCAGGCCCGATGTGGCAGAGTTGATCAGCGGCCATGCGGGATAGGCAATCGTATAGCCGATGCCCCAGATGATCGTGATATAGAAAGTCCACAGCCACCAGCGCGGCAGCGGGTTGTTCAATTCCTTGATCCCGTCCCAGCTGTGGCCGGTTGTGTCGATGCCGGTGACGTCATCGACGTCTTTTTTGTCCTTGCTGCTCATGGCTTCGGCTCCTTTGGCTGGTCCTGGCTGACCGGCTTGTCCTCGTGACGGAAGGGAATGTTGGCGATATCGGCGTCAATCGCGCGGCTGCCGGGCCGGAAGGCCCAGATGATGACCGCTAGAAAGAAGGTGCCCATCCAGATCAGCAGCCAATTGTCGCTGATCTGCTGCCATAATGCGTGAAAATCCATCTGATCCCCCTTAACGGCTGGCGTCAGGCGTGAAGGTCGAGAAATCGACCGTCGTGCCAAGCATTTGCATATAGGCGATCAGCGCATCCATTTCCGACACACCGGGGCGGCCATCAAAGTTGCGGATCTGCGCGCCCGGATAACGTTCCAGCAGGTCGTCATAGCTGTCTGTATCGGGGTCCGCTTGCGCCATTACATCAGCCGCCGCCACATCGATCATTTCCTGCGTATAAGGCACACCGACGATGCGATGCGTGCGCACCAGATCTGCGATATGGCCCGGGTTCACGTAGCTATCCAGCAAGAACGCATAACCCGGCATGATCGATTCAGGCACGACCGATTGCGGGTCGATGAAGTGATCCAGATGCCAGGCATCCGAATATTTGCCACCCACACGCGCCAGATCTGGTCCAGTGCGTTTGGACCCCCACTGGAACGGATGGTCATACATCGATTCCGCAGCCAGCGAATAATGCCCGTAGCGTTCAACCTCGTCACGCATGGGCCGGATCATCTGGCTGTGACATGCATAGCAACCTTCGCGGATGTAGATGTCCCGCCCTGCCAATTCCAGCGGGGAATAGGGCCGCACGCCTTCGACTTTTTCGATGGTGTTTTCCAGATAGAAAAGCGGCACGATTTCCACCAGCCCACCGATCGCCACCACCACAAGGGAGGTGACAAGCAGCAAGGTAGGCGACCGTTCAAGGATCTGGTGCCGGTTCAGAAAAGCCGTTTGATGCGGCATTTCGTTAGGGATTTCATCCGGCAGATCAGACAGGGTGCTGACGTTAGGGTCTTTTTCCGCATCGGTGATTTTTGGGTTCTTGGCCATTTGTCCGGCCTCCTTATTCTGCTGGCACGCCGACCGGGGCGGTGACTTTTACGCCACCCCGGATCGTCATGTAGATGTTCCAGGCCATGATGATACCACCTGTCAGATACAGAACCCCGCCCAGGCCGCGCACGACATACATCGGGAATTTCGCGGAAACGGTGTCGGCAAAGCTGTTCACGAGGAACCCGTTGGCATCGACTTCACGCCACATCAGACCTTCCATGATGCCGGTGACCCACATGGAGGCGGCGTAAAGAATGATACCGATCGTCGCCAACCAGAAGTGCCAGTTGATCGCGGACATGGAATACATCTGCGCACGCCCCCAAAGTTTCGGTGTCAGGAAGTAAAGCGCGGCAAAGGTGATCATGCCGTTCCAGCCAAGCGCACCGGAATGCACGTGCCCGATGGTCCAGTCGGTGTAATGCGACAGGCTGTTGACCGCACGGATCGACATCATCGGCCCTTCGAATGTGGACATGCCATAGAAGGCCAGCGAGATAACCATCATGCGGATGATCGGATCGGTGCGCAGCTTGTCCCATGCGCCTTGCAGCGTCATCAGACCGTTGATCATGCCACCCCAGCTTGGCATCCACAGGATGATCGAAAACACCATGCCAAGGGTCGAGGCCCAGTCAGGCAAGGCGGTGTAATGCAGGTGGTGCGGACCGGCCCAGATATAAAGAAAGATCAGCGCCCAGAAGTGGATGATCGACAGCTTGTAGCTAAAGATCGGACGGCCCGCCTGTTTGGGCACGAAGTAATACATCATCCCCAGAAAACCGGCCGTCAGGAAAAAGCCCACTGCGTTATGGCCGTACCACCACTGCACCATCGCATCCTGCACACCCGAAAAGACCTGCACAGATTTACTGCCCCAGATGCTGACAGGGATCGACAGGTTGTTGACGATATGCAGCATCGCCACGGTGACGATGAAGGCCAGCAGGAACCAGTTGGCAACATAGATGTGCCGTTCCTGCCGTTTGAAAAGCGTCCCAAGGAAAGCAGCTAGAAAAGCGACCCAGACGATGGTCAGCCAAATATCGACGTACCATTCAGGCTCTGCATATTCTTTGGACTGGGTGGACCCCAGCAAATAGCCGGTCGCAGCCAGCACGATAAACAGGTTGTAGCCCCAGAACACGAACCAGCCAAGGTTCCCGCCCCAAAGCCGTGCGCCACAGGTGCGCTGCACGATGTAGAAGGACGAAATAATCAGCGCATTGCCCCCAAAGGCAAAAATCACCGCCGATGTGTGCAGGGGACGCAGACGTCCGAAATTTCCATAGGGTTGCAGCACGTCGAAGTTCAACTGCGGAAATGCCAGCTGGAAGGCGATGACAACACCGACCAGAAAACCAACGACACCCCAAAAGGTTGTCGCGATCACACCGGCCCGGACGACATCGTCCATATAACCGGTGGGCGCAGGCATGGCTGGTTCTTCCATCTGGCGCAAAACCCGGATGAACATGAAACCGGACACGCCCAGAATGATAATCGCATGGACAATATAGGCGGTGTCACGCCCCCAACTGGCCGCGATAGCCGCAAAAAGGGCAACCGCCCCCAATGCCACTAGTTTTAAATAATTCCCCATGGAATTCCCCTTCATACATCGCCCTGCAACGCAGAACGATCCTTTGTCTATGAAGCGGTTATGCGTTTGCGCCGTCAGGCCGTCCTTGATGTGGATCAACGAGCCGTTTGACATGGATCAAGACGCACAAGTGCTGACCGCGTCATATTGGGGAAAAGGAGCGGTTTGCGCGAACGATCGCCCCCTTACAAATCAGGTGATGGGGAAGGTCCAGTTTGATGACTTACAAGATCATTTCGACCGTCTTGACGGAAAGCGCGGATTCGACCGAAGCGCTGGAGGCTGCGATCACGCTCGCAGCCCGGATGGATACGCATCTGGAAATCTTTGTAGTGACCATCTGTCATAGCGAGACGAACAACTACTACATGGGCACCGACCCGATGAGCATCGAACGCCAGACCCGCGATGCCATGGCCGAGCGTGAAAAGCTCGATCAGTTCATCACCAAACGGATGCTGGGCGAACCGTTGCGCTGGGCGCTGCACTCGGCAACCGTGCAAGGGCCTGCATTGACTGCGTATCTGGCACGCAAATTGCGGTTTTCCGATCTGGTTGTGCTGCCGCGCCCGTATCAGGATAACCCCGACGCGGCCGTCCTGGTCGAGGCATGCCTGTTCGCCGCCGAACGCCCCGTTCTGATGATCCCCAAAGGCTGCAAAGCGCCACAAGCGGGTGGTCACATTCTGATGGGCTGGAACGACGGCGCAGAGGCGCTTGCCGCCGCGCGCGCAGCGATACCGTTGCTGCAACAGGCTGATGTTGCTGACATCTGCATCATCGACCCGC
>PUNR01000292.1 GCA_003551805.1 Loktanella sp. | reverse complement strand
ATGGCGACAGCGAAGCGGAGAACGCCGGCGACGAGGCCCCGATGCACGAGGGCGCCGAGGATCCGGACGAACCCGGCCCCGCCGCCGAGGTCGTCAGCCTCGACAAATTCCGCAAATAGGATGTCTTGCGCAGGGCGCGTTGGCTGCTAAAACCCTTTGGAAACCGACAAACCGAAGGAATTTGCCATGACCGCTACGCGCACAGAAACCGACAGCTTTGGCCCGCTAGAGGTTCAGGCAGACCGTTATTGGGGCGCGCAAACCCAGCGGTCCATCCTCAACTTTCCGATCGGTTGGGAAAAACAGCCTGTCGCCATCGTGCGTGCCCTTGGCGTCGTGAAACAGGCTTGCGCCATCGCCAACAAGGACCGTGGCAAGCTGGATGCGAAACTGGCCGATGCCATCATCGCCGCCGCTGCCGAAGTGGTCGCAGGCAAACTGGACGATCATTTCCCGCTGGTGGTCTGGCAGACAGGGTCCGGCACCCAGTCGAACATGAATGCCAACGAAGTCATCAGCAACCGCGCGATTGAAATGCTGGGCGGCGTGATCGGATCAAAAGACCCGATCCACCCCAATGACCATGTCAATATGGGCCAATCGTCCAACGACACCTTCCCCACCGCCATGCATATCGCGGTCGCGCGCACAGCGCATGACGTGCTGCTGCCGGGGTTGGAAAAACTGCATGCGGCCCTTGCTGCCAAGCAGGAAGAATTCAACGACATCATCAAGATTGGCCGCACCCATACGATGGATGCGACACCACTGACCTTGGGGCAGGAATTTTCCGGCTACACCCATCAGGTCGCCATGGGCATCCGCCGCGTCAAGGCCGCCCTGCCCGCGATCTATGAACTCGCCCAAGGCGGCACAGCCGTCGGCACCGGCCTGAACAGCCCTGTGGGTTGGGGCGAAACCGTCGCCGCCCATATGGCCGAGATTTCCGGCCTGCCCTTTGTCACCGCCCCCAACAAGTTCGAGGCGCTGGCCGCTCATGACGGTCTGGTTGAAATGTCGGGTGCTTTGAAAACCGTCGCGGCCAGCCTGTATAAGATCGCCTGCGATATCCGCATGCTCGGGTCCGGTCCCCGCTGCGGTCTGGGCGAATTGATGCTGCCCGAAAACGAACCCGGGTCATCAATCATGCCCGGCAAGGTCAACCCCACGCAAGTCGAGGCGATTACACAGGTCTGCGCCCATGTCATGGGCAATGACGCCGCTGTCGGTTTCGCAGGGTCGCAGGGCCACTTTGAGCTGAACGTGATGAAGCCGATGATGGCCTATAACGTGCTGCAATCCATGCAGTTGATCGGCGATGCCTGCGGTGCCTTTACCGATAATTGCGTCGTGGGTATTCAGGCCGACCGCACACGGATCGAAAAACTGATGCGCGAATCGCTGATGCTGGTCACAGCGCTTGCGCCGACCATCGGCTATGACAACGCCACCACCGTTGCCAAGACCGCGCATAAGAACGGCACAACGCTGAAGGAAGAGGCGATCAAGCTGGGCTTTGTCGATGAAGCCACCTTTGACAAGGTCGTCCGCCCCGAAGACATGATCGGCCCCAAGTGAAGCCGGTCAACCTGAACCACGCGCGCAAGGAACGTGACCGCGCGCAGGCCAAGGCCAAGGCGGATGAAAATGCCATCCGCTTTGGCCGCACCAAGGCCGAACGCGTGCTGGACGCCGCCCGCGCGCAGCAGGCCAGTGACCGGCTGTCACAGCTGAAGTTCGAGGATGAATAGGTGGACCACCGCCGCCCCGCCAAAAGGTCACTGACCCTGCGGGGTCACCGGACTAGCGTGACGCTGGAAGATGTGTTCTGGAAAAGTTTTTGCCAGATTGCGGCGGCAGATCACAAGACAATCAATGGTTTGGCTGCCGAAATTGACGCTGAACGCGGTGATATTGGCTTGGCCTCTGCGATCCGTATCTATGTGCTGGAACACACCTTGGCGCGCGTTCAATCCTTGGAATAGATCGCGCTGCGCAGGGATGACAACCTGTCACGGTCTTTCTTTTCGGCGTCATTCAGCTTTGCAGGTGCATCCGCGATAACAGCCGCCGCTTGTTGTTTTTTGTTAAACAACTTTGCGACTTCTTGCCCTGTAAGAGGCTTTTCCGGCGCGGTGGCTGGCCCTTTGGGTGGCTTGCGACCAAAAAAGCGCTTGAACGCCAACTTGGAAGCGCCAGGCAAAACGATTGACATGTCATCCTCCTTTGTCGGGTCTGGGCACGACCGGCCATTGTCTTGAATATGACAACAAAAGGTCACGCCTTGCACCAATGCAATGCTACTGAACGATCATAGCGACAAGTGCTGACTTATTCCTAGCCTTTTTGCCACATATTTGCCCGATTTCGCCTAAATGTGATCATTTGGTGCGCGGCGTGATACGCAGACTGATCCCGCCTTGTGCGCGCACCGTCAAATGCGCGGCTGGCACCGGAACCTGCCCCTCGACGTGTGCGAAATGGAACTGGCCCACCAGTTGCGCCAGTAACACGACACCTTCGATCATCGCGAAACCGGCACCGGTGCAGACGCGCGGACCTGCCGAAAACGGCATATAGCCATCGCGCTGCGCGGTCTTGGTCGCCGGATCCTGCCAGCGTGCAGGGTCGAACCCATCGGGGTTGTCCCAAATGCGTTCATGCCGGTGCAGATGCCATGGTGACAAGACAATCTGCGCGCCCTGCGGCACGCGGCGCTGCCGGAAAATCGTGGGCTTGCTGGCCTCGCGCACCATCATCGGGACAGGCGGGTAAAGGCGCAGCGCTTCGCGGAACACATCACGGGTCACAGGCAGTTTCGACAAATCGCTAAAATTGCCGGTGAATTGCGCAGCCTCTGCCGCGACTTTGTCCTGCCAATCGGGATGGGTCGCCAGCAGATAAAGCGCCCAAGCTAGGGCAGATGCGCTGGTTTCGTGCCCTGCCAGAAAAAAGATCGCCACCTGATCGATCATTTCTGCCTTGGTGAATGTCTTGCCTGTCTGTGGATCAGGCGTCGTCATGATCTTGGTGGCCAGATCATCGGGCGCTGCTCCGGCGGCGATCTGGTCCAGCCGTGCCTGCGTCAGATCAGCAATAAGGCGGCGGATGGCGCGTGCCTGCGCGCGCACACCGCCGCGGAAAAACCGTGGCATCCAGTGCAGACCGGGCAGGAAAGCCGCAAGGTTCAGGATCGGCTGCGCCTGTTGATAGGCCTGAAAGCGCAGGTAGACCTCTTGCGCGGTCGCATCCTCGATCGGAATGGAAAACAGGGTTCGAAAGATCACGTCAGCGGCGACATGGCTCGCCTCGGCGTCGATCATCTGCGGGGTGCCATCGGCCATCGCGTTCAGGCGGGTGCAACCCGCCTGCCCCGCTGCAACAATACCCGGAAAGGTATCGCGCAAGCGCCCGCCTTCGAATGCGGGATCAATGATGCGCCTTTGGGCTTTCCAGACAGCGCCATTGGTCAGAAACACGCTTTCGCCCAGCAAGGGGCGCAGGCCCGCGCCAATCCGGTCGGATTTGGGGTAGGCGTCGGGGTTGTCTTTCAGCACTTCACGTAACAATGCGGGATCATTGATCATAAAGCTGCGAAAGAAAGGCGTCCGGAATTCGGCCATCCATGCGCGGTACAATCGCGCAGGCTGCGCAGACAGAATGTCCTGCCGGAACAGCCGCATATACCGCCAAAGCGACACTTTATCCGCGCGCGGCACCGGTTTCGGCGGCAGGTCCGTCACGACGCGAGCGAGGTATATTTCGACGCCGCCACATCAATCCGCGATTTCGACGGGGGACGATCACGGAACCTGTCAGCCAAGGTCAGCGGCCCTGCGGTGATCTTGAAATAATCGTAATCCTTGGGCTGATCAAAGGCGCAAAGATATTGGAAATGCAGCCGGAAAAACCGCCAGCGCAGGGCTTTCCATCGCGCGGCAGACAGGCTTTGCGTGAAGGCTGCAGAAATCACCAGCGGCCAGCGTTTTCCGGGTGGCGTCACACCTGTGACGGCCACAGGGTCGCACAGCGCAAAGCAGCAACCATCACCCGGCGCTGTGACATCGACCCATGTCAGCATGTCCTGCGTGGCAAGATAGGCCAGATCAGCGCGCAATTGTTTAGCCTCTGGCAGGAAAGATACCATCGGCACCACCTGCCCAAGCGACAAAAACGCAAGCTTGGGGCCATGAACCGGCACACGACCAGAGCGAATCAAATCGGCAATCACAGTGATCGCCAGATGCGCACCCGACGAATGGCCAACGATCAGAACTTCGTCATGGTCATCTTGCAAGGCGCGGGCAATCTGGTCGGCAAAAGCCGCAAGGCGGTCATCCAATGCGGGCGGTGTCGCGCCCCAGAATTGTGCGCTAAAGGCGTAATCATGCATCAGGTAATGCGCGAAAAACCTGTTGTCGTGCGCCTTGAACCAGCGCAGCAGAAACACGGTGACAGTCCCCAGAATGCCAAGTTTGACCAGCCACGCCAGCCACCCTACGACCGCCGCAATGACACCACCACCAAGGCCCACAGCGGTGACTGCCGCATTCAGCCCGGTTTCGGCTAGGCGGCCAATCCACAGGCCCAGCACGATTGCTATTGCCAGTTGGCCCAACAGCATCGCCACCGGATAAAGGGCGGCGATCACCGGCCCTTTGCGCATCCACATCAACCGGCGCAATGTGCCTGTGCTGATGTAAATCCACGCGGTCAGGAACAGCTGGCGGTAGGTGGCAAGGATGGATTGCGCCATGCTGTCGCGCACGATGTCGGACCAGACAAGCACGTCAATCCGCGCAGTGACCTGTTGTTGGTCCATCTCGCTTTGGACGATCCAGTGAAAGACGTCATCGCCTGATCCGGCCTGTACGGCGATCTTGTAGCCACTGATCGCAGCCTGCGACGCTGATTCCTTGCGGTAAAGTTCACGGTAGCGACGGGGGTGGATCGGATCGTAGCCCGGAATATGAAAAACCCGGCGGCGTGTGACGGCTGTATTGTCCTTGGTCATCGCCACCTTTTCCACTTGGCTGTTCGTCTTACCCTAGCCGACAGTAGCCAAGAATGGAAAGCGTTCCAGCAACCAATAGCTGAATGCAGCAAATTGTCCGGTAATCATCATCAACCCCACGGTCCATAACAGCAGCCCCGATGTGGCCTCGATCTGGCGCATGTGGCGTTTCATCCAGCCCATCACACCCTTCAGGCGCGGAAAGAAGGCTGCAACCAGCAAAAACGGGATGCCCAGGCCGATGGCATAAGCGCCCAGCAAGACTGTGCCGCGCCCGACATCCGCCTCTGACGCGGCAAGACCAAGGATTGCCCCCAGAACCGGCCCAAGACAGGGTGTCCAGCCAAAGGCAAAAGCCAGCCCCAGCAGATAGGCACCAAAGGCCGACCCGCCCTTGTCACCGGCATCCAGCCGCGCCTCGCGGTCAAGAAATCCGATGCGGTAAACGCCGACGAAATGCGCACCAAGCACCATCACCATCAGCCCGGCAGCAATGACGAAATATTCCTGCACCCCGATCAGCATCCGCCCCATCGACGAAAAGGCGAAGCCAAGCAGCAAAAACACGGTCGACAGACCCAGCACGAAGAACAATGAGGCAATAAAGACACGCCGCCGTGCTGCGCGCGCTGTTTCCATCTCGGTCACGGAAACGCCGCCCATATAGGCCAGATAGGGTGGCACGACAGGCAGCACACAGGGGCTGAGGAACGACAGCACGCCTGCGGCCAAAGCGACAATCATCGCAGGCAACAGGGCGGCGTCAAAGATCAGTCCGGTTTCCAACATCATCCGGTTCCTATCGCAGCCACACCGGATCGTCACGCGCGAAACTGTCACATCTTGGTGGACAAAGTGAAACATCCGCCCTACCCAAGCACCATGACGCATGACGCTGATCTTGATGCCCGCGGGCTGCTATGCCCGCTGCCGGTTCTGAAGGCTCGCAAACGGCTGGGTGCCCTTGTGTCGGGGCAGGTTTTACGGATGCAAGCCGATGATCCAGCAGCGATTGTCGACGTGCCGCATTTTTGTGCCGAGGCCGGACATCAGATGTTGTCTTGCGATGATGCGGATGGCGCGCAGGTCTATCTGATCCGTAAGGGCTGACACCTGCGTTTTTCAGGGGCTCTGCCCCTTACCCCGGAGTATTTGTGGAAATAAGAAAACAGGCGCGACAGATCCGTCGTGCAAACGCCGCCCCGGTGAAGGGGCGGCGTTTTCTATTCAGCCCAGCGACCACCAGCCCTTGCGGCGCGGTTTTTCGGCGACCGGTTCAGCGGGTTCGGGTTGCGGTTCCGGTTTTTCTGCCGCGACTGGTGCAGGTTCTGGTGTGGCCGGTGGTGGTGTCACCGTTTCGTCAGCGGGGGCCGCTGTGTCGGTGACAACAGCGGGTTTGGGTTTCGCGCGGCTGCGGGGTTTGGGCTTTTCTGCCACTGGCGCAGGCGCTTCACCTGCCGCTTGGGCAGCTTCGGCGGCCTTTTGTGCCGCAGTTTTGCGCGGTGCGCGTTTTTTGGGTGCCGGAGCTTCAGCCGCTGCTGCGGGTTCTAAGGGTGCTTCGGCTGGTGCTGGCACAGCTTCTGGCGCGGCTTCTGCCTCGGGCTTGGGCGTTTTGCGCGTGTAGGTGCGGCTGCGCTTGGGCTTTTCGGCAGCGGCTGGTGCCGGATCTGCGGCGGGTGTTTCCGCGGCATCAGCCGAAACGTCGCCAGTGTCGTTCTGATCGTCAGCGTTGCCGTTATTGTCATCCTGACGCGGGCCACCGGACCGGCGCCGACGGCGGCGGCTGCGCTTACGCTTGGGCCGGTTTTCACCTTCGCCATCCGCCGTGGCCTGCGGTGCTTTTGCCTCTTCCTCTTCTTCGTCGGGAGTTTCGATGATCAGATCATCGGCTTCTTCTTCCTCCATCATCACGGTGCTGACGACGATGGGGGCCGCTTCTGGTACGATGCGGGTGGCAGTCTTGAACTTCTCGACGACAAAATCCGGCGAGACCAAAGTCGGGTCGCATTCGATCCGCACGGACATGCCATAACGTGCCTCAACCTCGGCGATGTTTTCGCGTTTGCCGTTCATCAGGAAGTTGGCGATGGCGATAGGGGCACGGACCAGCACCTCTTTCGAACGGGCGCGCACGCCTTCTTCTTCCAGCTGGCGCAGGATCGACAGCGCGACGTTGTCGTCCGAGCGCAGCAAGCCTGTGCCGTGACAATGCGGGCACATCTGCGTCGTGGCTTCCAGCATGCCGGGGCGCAGGCGCTGGCGCGACATTTCCATCAGGCCAAAACCGGAAATCCGGCCCACCTGAATGCGCGCACGGTCGGTTTTCAGCTTGTCCTTGAAGCGTTTTTCAACCGACGCATTGTTCTTGCGTTCGTCCATGTCGATGAAATCGATCACGATCAGACCGGCAAGGTCACGCAGGCGCAACTGGCGCGCCACTTCATCGGCGGCCTCAAGGTTGGTTTTGAGGGCTGTCTGTTCGATCGAGCCTTCTTTGGTCGCACGGCCGGAGTTCACGTCGATCGCGACCAAGGCTTCGGTGATGCCGATGACGATATAGCCGCCGGACGGCAGCTGGACGGTCGGGTTGAACATGCCTGCCAGATAGGTTTCGACCTGATAACGGGCGTAGATCGGCATCTGTTCGGCGTAGAATTTCACGTTTTTCGCATGCGACGGCATGATCATCCGCATGAAATCCTTGGCAGAGCGATAGCCCGCCTCGCCTGCGACGATCACTTCGTCGATGTCTTTGGAATAAAGGTCACGGATCGAGCGTTTGATCAGATCGCCTTCTTCGTAGATTTTTGCGGGCGCAATGGATTTCAGCGTCAGTTCGCGGATCTGTTCCCACATCCGTTGCAGATATTCGTAATCGCGCTTGATTTCGGCCTTGGTGCGCTGGGAACCGGCGGTGCGGATAATCAGACCGGCGCCGTCGGGCACAGTCATTTCGCCTGCGATTTCCTTGAGCTTCTTGCGGTCAACGGCATTGGTGATCTTGCGGCTGATACCGCCACCGCGCGCCGTATTGGGCATCAATACGCAATAGCGGCCTGCCAGCGACAGATAGGTCGTCAGCGCCGCACCCTTGTTGCCGCGTTCTTCTTTGACGACCTGAATCAACAGGATCTGGCGGACCTTGATGACTTCCTGAATTTTGTAACGGCGCGGGCGTGGTTTGCGCACAGGCCGCACGTCTTCGATATCGTCGGCTTCTGCGACGTTTTCGATGTCGTTATCGTTGGTGTCCTCATCGGTGTCTTCGTCGGCTGCCGGGGTTTCGACGGGCGTTTCGCCCACCAGTTCCATCGGCGAGCTGCCTTCAAGGTCGTCGTCCAGACCGATGGTCTGCAAGCCCGACACATCATCGCCAGAGGTCACGACCGGATCAGCGCCTTCGACCGATGCCGCGCGTGGTTTACTGCGGCTGCGGCTGCGTTTGGGGGCGTCTTCGGCCTCTTCCTCGACGCGCAGGCTTTCGACATAGGCGCGTTCTTCGGCCATCAGCGCTTCGCGGTCGGCGACAGGGATCTGGTAGTAATCGGGGTGGATTTCCGCGAAGGCAAGGAAACCATGGCGATTTCCGCCATAATCCACAAAGGCCGCCTGCAGCGATGGTTCGACCCGTGTTACCTTTGCAAGGTAGATGTTACCCGCCAGCTGGCGTTTGAATTGGCTTTCAAAATCAAATTCTTCGACTTTGTTTCCGTCTACCACCACAACGCGGGTTTCTTCCGCATGTGTGGCGTCTATCAACATTTTCTTTGGCATTTTGTCCATTCGCATATGGCGCGTCCGGCCCCCCGGGGGGTGCAGCAATCCGCGTGATATGTCTGATTGTGGCGGGCAATGCGCGGGCAGATAAGGGGCCCCTCGGGGCCGCAAATGTCTTGCCTATATGTTGCGCGCGTTGCATCGCGTTTCTTCTCCGACCCCGGCTCTGGTCCGGGGCCCATTCAAGGCCCGGTCTGCGTCATAAGGGCGCGCGACCAAGGGCGTTCTTCTGACCCCGAAGGGCCAAATCAGCCGCCGCAGCGTAGATCATTGATCTGACTGTGACAGAGAATCCGATCGGATATCACCGTGCAACCAAAGCACGAGCACCCGTATACAATACATAAGGGAGATTGGGCCTCTTGCACAAGTGGCTGCGTGCAAGAGGCCCGAAATGGCCACAGATCAGATGTAATCTGACCGTTGAAGCGAATATTTCGCCATTTTTTCGTTCAACGTCCGGCGCGGCAGGCACAGTTCATCCATCACCGCGACGATTGATCCGCGGTGCCGGCGCATCGTGTTGTCGATCAGCATCCGTTCGAAAGCTTCGACAAATTCCTTCAGCGGTTTGCCTTCGGTGGTCATCGCTGATTGGGTATCTTCGGTTTCATTCATCAAAAGCGATGCGATAGACCCGCTGCCGCGCCGGTTTTGCAGAACAGCACGTTCAGCCACGTTGATCAGCTGGCGTACATTGCCGGGCCACGGGGCCTGCAACAATTGCGCCGCTTCCTGTGCGCTGACCTGCGGGGCCTCGCAGCCGTATTCATCGGCGAATTGTTCGCCCAGACGGGTGAACAATGTCAGAATATCCTCGCCCCGCTGGCGCAGAGGCGGCACGGTGATCCGCAAGGCGGCAAGCCGATAGAACAGATCAGGGCGCAGCACGCTTTCGCAAGTCTTGTCCTGTTCCTGCAGATTACAGATCGCCACGATGCGGGTTTCGGCAGGCGTGCCCTGTTCATTGATCGCCGTCAAAAGGCGCGCTTGCAGGGCATGGCTGAGCGCTTCGATATCTTCCAGCACCAGCGTGCCGCCGCGTGCTTCCTCTATGGCGGGGATCGGTTCGTCATCGTGGGTCGGACCAAAGATCATCCGCGCCAGTGCGTCTTCGTCATAGGCAGAGCAGCTGATCAGCACGAATTTGCGGTTGGCCCGCGCCCCGACTGCATGTAGCGCATGGGCGACCAGCGTTTTGCCGGTGCCGGTCTCGCCTTCAATCAGCACATGCCCATCGGCCTGCCCCAGATCAAGGATATCTTCCTTCAACCGTTCCATCGACGGCGATTGACCGATCAGCTTTTTCATCAGCGACGACCCGTCCGACAATTCGCGGCGCAAGGCGCGGTTGTCCAGCGTCAGACGGCGGGCGTTGGTGGCTTTCTTGGCCAGTTCGGTCATCCGGTCGGGGTTGAACGGCTTTTCAAGAAAATCAAAGGCACCGATCCGCATCGCCTCGACCGCCATGGGCACATCGCCGTGACCGGTAATCATGATTACGGGCAAGGTGCTATCCACGCCCTTGAGTTTCTTGAGAAACTGCATCCCGTCCATACCGGGCATCTTGATGTCGCTGACAACGATACCGGGGTAATCGCTGCCCAGCCCTTTCAGCGCTTCTTCGGCGCTGGCGAAAGTTTCGGTGTCGAACCCCGACAGGGCCAGCCATTGGCTGATCGACTGGCGCATGTCTTTTTCATCATCGACAATCGCGATTTTCATGACTTTGCTCATCGTATCTTCCTATTCTGCCGCAGCTTGACCCTGCACAAGCGCAGGAAGCTGGACTTCAAATATCGCACCGCCGTTTGCAGCATTGCGCGCGGTCAGGCGTCCGCCCAAGTCGTTGACGATACCCGACGAGATGGCAAGCCCCAGCCCGACCCCATCACCAGGTTGTTTGGTCGTGTAAAACGGCGTGAAAAGTTCATCCAGATCTTCGATCCCTTCACCGTTGTCGTGAATTTGCAGACTGACGGTATCGCCCGCCGCCAGCAGGATTTCGATCGTCGGATCAGCCGAGGTTTTCGTGGCGTCCAGCGCATTGCGCAACAGGTTGATGATGACCTGTTCCAGACGCAGCCTGTCACCCAGAATCATCACCGGTTCGTTGGGGAAAGTGCGGATGATATTGACCGCCCGCGTCTTAAGCTGCGGTTCCATCATCGCCAGCGCCGATGACACCGCAGCCCTTGTATCCACAGGTTCAAACGCGTCCGACCCTTTGCGCGCATAAGATTTCAGCTGCCGCGTGATCGCGCCCATCCGTTCCAGCAGATCGTCGATGCGCTGGAAGGAAGACAGCGCCTCTTCTGGTCGCTGGCGTTGCAACAACAGACGCGCGCCCGCCAGATAGGTTTTCATCGCGGCCAGAGGCTGGTTCAATTCGTGGCTGACCGCTGCCGACATTTCGCCCAACGCGGCAAGTTTTGACGATTGCGCAATCGTCTGTTCCGCCACCTGCAAGGTTTTTTCGACCTTTTCCCTTTCGGCGATTTCCCGCTGCAAACGGCGATTCAATGCGCGCAATTCAGCTGATTCGCGCTGGAACAGCACCATGCGCGACGCCGTCTTGCGCGACATGAACCAAAAGCTGATCGCCAGAATGATCGCAAAACCCATGACTTGCAGCGCCAGAATGCCATTCACCTTTTCGCGCACCGAATCATAGGTGGTGAAATTGACGATCCGCCAGCCTTGGTGCGGCACGCGGGATTCGCGGCGCAACACAGCCTCGCCGCGCAGATAGGCCTCTGCAGGGCTGCTGGCCCAGGATTGGGTCGCCCGCATGGCCCGTTCAATCGCCGATGACGCGGGCTGGCGCACAAGGGCCGCCTGTTCGGACAAGCCGCGCCACAAAGGTTCGGTCGACATGATGATCGTGCCATCGGCATCGGTCACAAAGACCGCATCAGTGACACCGGCCCAACCGCGTTCCATCCGGCCTACGTCAACCTCGACCATGATGGTGCCTAGCGGTTCACCGCTGGATTCGATCTTGCGCGAATAGATGAACGCATAGCCGCCATCACCGCGCCGGTATGTCGAATAAACCGTGCGGTTACTGCGCAAGGCATTGATAAAATACGGACCTTCGCTGTGATCTATGCCCAACTCATCACGGTTGGTCGCAGCCACAGCACGCCCGTTACTATCCAGCAAGGTCAGCGATGCGGCACCGATTTCTTCGACAAAGGTCAGCAGACGCGCGGTCGACAGCGAATAATCACGGCTGGTCAGGGCCGCGATCAGCTCGGGGTCGCGCGCAAGCAGTTGTGGCACCACCGAATTGCGCTGTAGCTCGCTCATCAGATTGGCGCTGTACAAGGCCAGACGCAATTCGGAACGGTTGCTGATCGTCTCGGTATAGCGCTGCGTCATCAATTCGTTGGTGAAATAGATGACGGTTGCAGCAAAGATCGCGAATAGCGCCAGCGCGACACGCAGATACCAGCGCCCCGCGCTTCTTCTTGTCGGCTGTGCTACAATCTCACCCATCGTCGGAGTTTAGAACTCTGGCAAGGCTTCAGCAACAACCAAGCATCACGCCTGCACGACCTGCCCGACCAGTTCGCGGAAAAGCGCCTGACCGTCGGTGCCGCCATGCCCTGCGTCTACGGCACGTTCGGGATGCGGCATCATCCCCAGCACGCGCCGGTTTTCCGACAACACACCGGCGATATCTGCAACCGACCCGTTCAGCGGCGTGGCATACCGGAACGCGATCCGGTCATCGCCCTGCATCCGGTCAAGAATGGCGGGATCAACCGTGTAATTGCCATCATGATGCGCAACCGGCAAACGCATAGCCTGCCCTGCCTGATAGCCTGCGGTGAATGCGCTGTTCGCTGTTTCCACAGTCAAATCAACGGTTTTGCAGATGAACTTCAATCCGGAATTACGCATCAACGCACCCGGCAGCAAACCGGTTTCGGTCAGCACCTGAAACCCGTTGCACACACCCAGGACATAGCCGCCACGTTCCGCATGAGCGACAACGGCACGACAGATCGGTGATTGCGCGGCAATCGCCCCGCAGCGCAGGTAATCGCCAAAGGAAAACCCGCCCGGAATGGCGACCAGATCAACGGCATCCGGCAGGCTGGCATCCTTGTGCCAGACCATCGACACATCGGCACCCGCCGCGCGCAAGGCGACGGCCATGTCGCGGTCACAATTCGATCCGGGAAAAACAACGACAGCGGCGCGCATCCTAAAGCACCTCGATCCGGTAGCTTTCGATCACGGTATTCGCCAGCAGCTTGTCGCACATCTGCGCAATCACCGCCTCGGACGTGCCATCGGCCAGATCAAGCTCGATCACCTTGCCCTGACGCACACCTTCGACGCCGGCAAACCCCAGCGTGCCAAGCGCGTGGCGCACAGCTTCGCCCTGCGGGTCAAGCACGCCGGTTTTCAACATCACATACACACGTGCCTTCATGGCCTTGCCTCGCTTTGGATTATCAGTTGATCAGGGTCGGCTTGGGCCGGTGGGTCACGTTGGACGGCATCACGCCAAGACGCTTTGCGACCTCTGTATAGGCATCGGTCAGGTTGCCCAGATCGCGGCGGAACACGTCCTTGTCCAATTTCTGGCCTGTTTCGATGTCCCACAAACGGCAGCTGTCAGGGCTGATTTCATCGGCCAGCAACAGGCGCGGGAATTCGTTATCCCAGACGCGGCCAACCTCGATCTTGAAATCGACCAGCTTGATGCCGACACCGTACATCACACCCGACATCCAGTCATTCACCCGCAAGGCAAGGCTGACGATATCGTCCATATCCTGCTGGCTGGCCCAGCCAAATGCGATGATATATTCCTCGGGCACCAAAGGGTCACCCAAGGCGTCGTCTTTGTAGGAAAATTCGACAATCGGGCGCGGCAATTGCGTGCCTTCTTCAATCCCCATGCGCTTGGCCATCGACCCTGCGGCGACATTGCGCACGATGATTTCCAGCGGGATGATTTCGACCTGGCGGATCAGCTGTTCGCGCATGTTCAGGCGTTTGATAAAATGCGTCGGAATCCCGATCGTGCCCAGCCCGGTCATGAAAAATTCGCTGAGCCGGTTGTTCAGCACGCCCTTGCCTTCGATCACGGCACGCTTTTCAGCGTTGAAAGCGGTGGCATCATCCTTGAAATACTGCACTAACGTGCCCGGCTCGGGGCCTTCATACAGGATCTTTGCCTTGCCTTCGTAGATCTTTTTGCGGCGCGCCATCTTCACCCCTTACCCGTTGTGGTGCCCGTTTCGGCACCGTCATTCACGCCTCATAGTGCAACCCCCCCTTGCGGGCAAGCACCTGCGGGGGCATATCTGGTACGATACCAATCAAGGGGGGCCATCCATGTCCAGTTTTGACGACCGCGCCAAGTCTTTCGAAAACAAATTCGCCCATGACGCCGAGATGCTTTTCAAGGCAGGCGCACGCCGCAACCGTCTGCTGGGGCTTTGGGCCGCCGAATTGCTGGGCAAAACCGGCGATGACGCCGCCGCCTATGCGATGGAAGTCGTGCAAGCCGATTTCGAAGAAGCCGGCCATGAAGATGTCTATCGCAAGGTATCCGCCGATCTGGGTGCGCGCGCCGACGAGGCCACGATCCGCGCCCAGATGGACGCCCTGCTGGTCGAGGCGAAAGCCCAACTGATGTCCGAACTCTGATCCGAAAGCACCATGATGACCAACGCCCTGTCCAAACTGCTGGAAACCCGCGACTGGCTGATGGCCGACGGGGCGACGGGCACAAATCTGTTCAACATGGGACTGATGTCGGGCGACGCGCCCGAGATGTGGAACCTTGAACAGCCCGACAATATCCGCAGCCTTTACAAAGGCGCCGCCGATGCGGGCAGCGATATCTTTCTGACCAATAGTTTCGGCGGCAATGCATCGCGGTTGAAACTGCACGGCGCAGAAGGTCAGGTGCATGAACTGAACAAGGTCGCCGCCGCCCTTGGCCGCGAAATCGCCGATGCGTCCGGTCGCACCATCGTCGTTGCGGGATCGGTGGGGCCAACGGGCGAGATTATGGCACCCATGGGCAACCTGACCCACGCCATCGCGGTGGAAATGTTCCACGAACAAGCCGAAGGGCTGAAGGCAGGCGGCGCTGATGTGCTGTGGGTCGAAACCATCTCTGCCGCTGAAGAATTCGCCGCCGCTGCCGAAGCCTTTGCACTGGCGGACATGCCGTGGTGTGGCACGATGAGCTTTGACACCGCTGGCCGCACGATGATGGGTCTGACATCTGCCGATATGGTCAAGAAGGTCGGCAAACTGGCCCATCAGCCGCTGGCCTTTGGTGCCAATTGCGGCGTCGGCGCATCGGACCTGTTGCGCACCGTGCTGGGCTTTGCCGCCGCTGGCCCGACCCTGCCGGTTATCGCCAAGGGCAATGCAGGCATCCCCAAATACCACGACGGTCATATCCATTATGATGGCACGCCCGATCTGATGGCCGATTACGCCGTGCTGGCCCGTGACAGTGGTGCCACGATCATCGGCGGCTGTTGCGGCACAACGCCGGACCATCTGCGCGCGATGCGCGAGGCGTTGGAAACACGCCCCAAAGGCCCCGCGCCCACGCTGGATGCCATCACCGCCGCGATGGGCGGATTTTCGTCCGCATCAGACGGCACCGATGGCGCCGGACCAGAGGCATCCCCCCGCCGAGGCCGCCGCGCAAAGCGCGAGTCCTAACTTTCGCCATACCGCGCGAGGCAATACCTTCCCCGCGGGGAAGGTATTTGTCTGATGCACGATTCCCGATATCTTCCCCGCGGGGAAGGTTTCCGCCAAGCCGAAGCCAAGCATCGCGGGTTGTCTGCAAAACTTTCCCCGCAATGCCACCCCTCTAGAACAACGTCAGCTGATCGCCTGTCTGCGGTGGTCTGGCGAACAGGTCCGTCCGTAGTGGTGGCAATGACCGGTCCAGCCCCAACCGTGCCGCTGCCAGTTTGAACCTTTGCTGGGTGATCTTGGCCCAGACGCCCTGCCCCTGCATCCGTTTGCCGAACGCCGGATCATAATCGCGCCCGCCATGCAGCGACCGCACCCGCCCCATGATCCGCGCGGCACGGTCGGGAAACTCTGCCTCTAGCCAATCCTTGAACAGCCCCGCCACCTCTAGCGGGAGGCGCAGCATGATGCAGGACGCAGCCACGGCCCCTGCGTCATGGGCGGCCTGCAATATCGCCTCAAGCTCGTGATCGGTCAGCGCGGGCACGACGGGTGATACCATCACGCGGACCGGCACACCGGCGTCGGACAATTGCCGGATCACCCGCAACCGCGCCAAAGGCAGCGGCACACGCGGTTCCATCGCGCGCGATGTTTTTGGGTCCAGCGTGGTGATCGAAATGCCGACGCGCACCAGCCCCTTGGCGGCCATATCCGCCAGAATATCAACGTCGCGTGCGATCAGCGTGCCTTTGGTGACGATTGCCACGGGATGGTTGAAATCGCGCAGCACCGTCAGCACGTCGCGCATGATCCGGCGGTCTTTTTCGATGGGCTGATAGGCATCCGTGTTGGTGCCGATTGCAATCGTCGCAGGCTGGTAACGCGGGTTGGACAATTCCTTGTGCAACTGCGCCGCAGCATTGGGCCGCGCGATCAGTTGCGTTTCAAAATCCAGCCCCGGCGACAGGCCAAGATAGGCATGGCTGGGGCGGGCATAGCAGTAGATACAACCATGTTCGCAACCACGATAAGGATTGATCGACCGGTCAAACGACAGATCGGGCGATGTGTTGCGGCTGATGACGCGGCCGATCTGTTCGTCACTGACCTGCGTGCGCAGCACCGGCAAATCGGGGTCGTGATACCAGCCGTCATCCACCGCCTCTGCTGCCAGCCGGTCAAAGCGCACGGCGGGATTACCCCCTGCAGCGCGCCCCGGTGTGCGGTGATAATGGCGAGTCAGATCATTGCCCATAGCCCACATTGGAACAAATGCAGAACACGCGCAAGCCCGCGTCGGTCCCGCAGCGGTGAAGGTCGCAATTCTACCAGTGGCCGGACGCAAATCAGCGCAAACAGAACCAACATCATTGCATGAGGCACGCCATGTCCGACGACGACGAAATCATCCTTTCCGAACTGAGCGACGAAGACCTTGTCGCGCAGATGTATGACGACCTTTACGACGGCATGAAGGAAGAGATCGAGGAAGGCGTCAACATCCTGATCGCACGCGGCTGGACCCCTTACCGCGTCCTGACCGAAGCATTGGTCGGCGGCATGACCATCGTCGGCCACGATTTCCGCGACGGGATTTTGTTTGTGCCAGAGGTGCTGCTGGCCGCCAATGCGATGAAAGGCGGGATGTTCATCCTTAAGCCGCTGCTGATCGCCACAGGTGCGCCGCGTGTCGGCAAGATGGTGATCGGCACCGTCAAGGGCGACATCCATGACATCGGCAAGAACCTTGTCGGCATGATGATGGAAGGTGCCGGATTCGAGGTGATCGATCTGGGCATCAACAACGCCGTCGAAGGCTATCTGGAAGCGCTGGAAACCGAAAAGCCCGATATCCTTGGCATGTCCGCCCTGCTGACCACGACCATGCCCTATATGAAGGTCGTGATTGATACGCTGGTCGAAAAAGGCATGCGCGACGATTACATCGTGCTGGTCGGCGGCGCGCCGTTGAACGAGGAATTTGGCCGCGCGATTGGTGCCGATGCCTATTGCCGCGATGCCGCTGTTGCAGTGGAAACCGCCAAGACATTGGTCGCGCGCAAGCATAATCAGGGGCAGGCCCACGCCTGACCCCTTTTTTCAGGCGGTCAGCGGTCCTATCTTTGTACCAAAGGAGGCCCTGATGCCGTTTGGAAAACTCGCCTTAATTCTGCTTGTCGTGATTGCCGCCGCCGGTGCGACTGTCTGGCTGGTGCTGTCGCTGGTCAGCAATACGACGCTGTCGCCCTTTGTGGGTCTGTCGTTGCTCAGCATCGCGGGTCTGATTACCGCTGTGCTGGTGCGCCGTCTGTCGTGACCCTTGATGCGGCCCTGACGCAAGACGGCCTGCCACCCAGCGGTCAGGGCCAGATATTGCTGATCGCCTGTGGTGCGCTGGCGCGGGAAATTCTGGCGCTGAAGGCCGCGAACCGCTGGGACCATCTGGACCTGCATTGCTTGCCTGCGATCCTGCACAACCACCCTGACCGCATCATCCCCGCCCTACGCGATGCGGTGGCAAAACACGGGGCCAATTACGCCGGTATCTTTGTTGTTTACGCCGATTGCGGCACCGGCGGGCTGTTGCAAGCGGCATGTGACGACATGGGCCTGCGCATGGTGCCCGGCCCGCATTGTTATGCGTTTTTTGAAGGTGTCGATGCCTTTGCCGCGCGTGACGAAATCACCGCCTTTTACCTGACCGATTTTCTGGTGCGGCAGTTTGATGCATTCGTCTGGGAACCGCTTGGCCTGCGCAAACACCCCGCGCTGCGGGATATGTATTTCGGCAATTATACCAAGCTGGTCTATCAGGCCCAGACCGACGATCCTGCGCTGACAGCCAAGGCGCAAGACTGCGCCACCCGTCTGGGGCTGGCCTTCGAGCGGCGCTTTACCGGCTATGGCGATCTTGCGACGGCTTTGGCATCGGTCAAACCGCCGCCGCAGCCGTCGATCTGATCCGTTCGACCATGGCGCGCAACCCGTTGGACCGTTGTGCTGACAGATGATCGTTCAGCCCCAAACGGCCAAGCGCTGCGGGCGCGTCGATCTTGACCACCTCTGCAACCGGTTGTTCGTCATAAAGCGCACGCAGCACGGCGATCAGCCCCTGCACGATCATTGCATCGCTGGCCCCGCGAAAGGTGAACACACCGTCGTTGATTTGCGGCACCAGCCAGACTTGGCTTGCGCAGCCATCAACCTTGGTGGCGGGCACGCGCAACGCGTCTTCCAGCGGGTCCATCGCCTTGCCCATGTCGATGACATGGCGATAGCGGTCTTCCCAATCGTCAAGGAATTCAAAGGTTTCGACAAGGTCTTCAAAGGCGGGATTGGTCATGATCTGCTTTCCATTCTTACTGCGTGATCTAGCCTAAAGCGGCACGGTGACCACCCTTTGCCCTTTGACCGCCAGACCCACCTTGCCCTCGCACAGTTGCAGGGCGGCATCGCCGAACACTTCGCGGCGCCAGCCGTTCAGCGCGGGCACATCGCGTTCACCTGCTGCCAGCGCATCCAGATCGGCAGAGGATGCGATCAGTTTCGACGCGACACCGGCATCATCGGTGACAGATTTCAACAGCACCCGCAGCATATCTGCGATAGCTGGATTGACCTGCAGCTTAGCGCGGCTGAGGTCGGGCTGCGGCAAATCACCGGGTTTGGCGGCAAGTCCGGCCTTAATACTGGCCAGAATACCATCGGCGATGTCACCCTTGCGGGCCTCGCGCAGCAGCAGACGTGACCGGCCTAAATCCTGTTCATTCAATGGCTTGGTTGATGCAAGTTCAACCAATGCATCATCTTTGTAGACCCGGCTGCGCGGGATATCGCGGGCTTGGGCATAGGTTTCGCGAAACTTTGCCAGTTCGCGCACGATCGCCAGAAAGCGGCCT
>PUNR01000099.1 GCA_003551805.1 Loktanella sp. | reverse complement strand
CGTGGTTCCGCCCGAGATCAGCAAGCCCGCCACCACCAGCGCCAGCGCCACACCCCAGAACAGGATATGTGGGCGCGATTTCGGGCCTTCATCGCCCGCCGCATTGATCGTGTTCACGATCAGCACCGCCGAATCCGCCGAGGTGACAAGAAAGGTCAGCAACAACACCACGATCAGCAGCGCCATTCCCCAGGCCAGCCATTGCGACACCGGCGCCAGCATGAATTCAGTCATCGCGAAAATCTTGTCTCCATTGGCGGCGTCGAAAATAACCCCGCCTGCGCCGCCGGACATTTCCAGATCAATCGCCGTGCCGCCAGCCCATGCGAACCAGACGAAACACATCAGCGCCGGCACGATCAGCGCCCCCAGCACGAATTCCCGCACGGTTCGACCGCGCGAGATACGCGCCAGAAACAGCCCGACGAATGGCGCAAAGGCGATCCACCATGCCCAATAGAACACCGGCCACCAGCCCTGCCATTGCGCCAGTAGATAAGCCTCGGAACCTTCGATGCCATCAGAGCGGAAGACATTCACGCTCATCTCTGGCAGGGCGATGACATAGGTCCAAAGCCCCACGAAAAACGCGTTGAACCCAAACCACGTCGCCCCGAACAGGATCAGAAAACCCAGCAGGAAGATCGACAGCGCCATATTGATGTTCGACAGCCATTTGATCCCCTTACCGACACCCGACAGCGCCGACAGCGTTGACAGACCCATAATCACCAGCAGCGCGACGATAATCCCTGTCGTCGTCGGCAGGCCATCTGCATCAGCCAGTCCATTGATCCCGATCCGCCCCAACCCAGCCACGAATTGGTCCACACCAAAACCTAGCGTCTGGGCCACACCCAGAATCGTTGCCACCACCGCAACAATATCGACGACATGGCCCAACCCGCCCGCCAACCGTTGCCCGAACAAAGGCGTCAACCCCGACCGGATGGTCAGCGGCAGCCCGCGCCGGTAGGAAAAATAGGCCAGCGACAGCCCGCAGATCGCATAACAAGCCCAGGCGCTGAAGCCCCAATGCAAGTAAGACCACTTGAAGGCCGTCATCACATTATCGGCCTCGCCCGCGTTGGTCAGGCCCATGATAGTTTCGGGATTACTTTGGAAATGCGACACCGGTTCAGCCACAGCCCAAGTCAGCATGCCCACACCGATGCCGGCACCGAACATCATGGAAAACCATGAAAAGTTACTGAATTCGGGTTTTTCACCCTCTAGCCCCAAGTTCAGCTTGCCCGCTGCGGGCCAGACAGCCAGCACGAAACAGGTGACGATGAAAAAGGCGACGACCCAGATATACCAGGCTGCGAAATTCTGGAGGATCAGCCCGTTCAACCCATTCAGAACCAGACCCGACTGGATCGGCCAGAAGATCGCCCAGACCACAATGATCGCAATGATAATCTTGGCGGGGACTGTGACTGCCGTTGAGAAACCGTCATAAAATCCACCAGTTGTAGTGTTGATATCAAGCTCCGTCATCGGCGGGCTGATTACTTTTTCTTGCTCCACGTCGGGTTCCTTGTCAGGCTATCGGGGCCTCAGGATAGTGGATAAATCAGAATTGCCAAACAATTGTTAACGGGCGTAAAGATTTTATCAGACCCGCCGCCCCCAATCGATCCCCGCCCACAGCCGTTCGTAAAGGATATAGGCCACCAGCCCGATCGCGGCATTTATCAGCGCCATACCACCACCCAAGGCGATTGACCCCGTCAGCGCCCAGCCCACCGCGCACATCATCACCAGCCCCACGGCCTGCCATAAAAGCGCTTTTACAACAGTGCGTTGGCGGCTTTCCATTTGTTTCCCCTGCGATTGACACACAAGCCATAGCGCGCCACCGCCCGCATGTGTATTCTGCAAATACGCAAGTTAAATTCACTTTTGTTTCAGAAAGTCACCAATCGTGGCCAAATACGACAAACGCGACCGCGCCGCCCTGTTTCGCCACCGTCTGGGGCAGGCGATGCAGGATCAGGGGATCAACCAGACCGCCCTGGCGCTGCGTGTCGGCGTGGACAGGTCCACGATCTCGCAGATCCTTGCCAAAGGCGACACGCGCCTGCCCAATGCGCAGGTCGTGGGGGAATGTGCCGCCGCCCTTGGCGTCAGCGCCGACTGGCTGCTGGGCCTGTCCGATCATGCCGAACAGGCCGCCGATCTTCTGGCCACCACGATGACCATCACCGAAGCCCCCCGCGCCCTTGTCGATGACCAGATCCTTGCGTGGTACCGCGAGGCTGCGGGCTATAAAATCCGCCATGTGCCCGCGACCCTGCCGGATATGTTCAAGATACAAGCCATGCTGGAATGGGAATATGCCGATGCCCGCAACCGGACCATCGAACAGGCCATCGGCGCCTCTGCCGACCGGATGGCGCTAATCCGATCTGCCTCCAGCGATATCGAGGTGGCGATCGCGCGCCATGAACTCGACAGCATGGTCCGCGGCGAAGGCTATTACCGCGGCCTGCCGCAACCCGTCCGTGCCGCGCAACTGGCCCATCTGCGCAATATCAGCGACCAGCTTTATCCCGGCGTGCGGATCTATCTTTACGATGCGCGACAGGTGTTTTCGGCCCCGTTAACCGTCTTTGGCCCGCTGATCGCGGTGCTGTATCTGGGGCGCAATTACGTGGCCTTCCGCGACAAATCGCGTATCGCAGCCTTTGCCGCGCATTTCGACTGGCTGGTGCGCAACGCCGAAATCAACGCCAGCGCCCTGCCCGCCTATCTGGACGACCTGCGCGCCGACTAGGCAAAATTCTGCATCGCCCCTCTGTCAGGTTCAACTGTTATGTTATAACATAACGAAATCAACCTGAATCGGAGAATGATCTATGCACCGTCCCCCCTTATCCCTCTTCACGGCCTTGGCCGTTGCAGCGCTTTGCGCCAGCACCGCTGCGGCGGATCAGGACAGCGTCTACCGGCTGTTCATCGGTGACCATGCCGATGGCATGGTGCGCGCCATCGACCTTGCCGATGGGTCAGAGATTGCCAGCTTCGCCATCGACCAGACCCCCGCCCTGACCCGCAGCACCAGCGGGCGCACGATCTTTGCCGTGCAGGGCGACGCTGGCAAGATCGCCGTGATCGACACCGGAATCGCTTTCGAGGATCACGGCGACCACCGCGACCTGATCGTCAGCGATGCACGCCTGCTGAATAATGAAATCACCGGCACCCGCCCCGCCCATGTCGTTGAAGGTTCAGGCCGCATCGCAGTGTTCGACGACGGCACCGGCGATGTCACCCTGTTTGGCGAAAGCGACCTGCTGGGCGACAATTTCGCGCCCACCACCCTGTCCCCCGGTGCCGCGCATCACGGGTTGGCCGCACCGATGGGCGATTATCTTGTCATATCGGTCCCGGATGCGGACCCCGAACAACCCCGCCTTGGCCTGCGCGTGATCGGGATCGACGGGTCCGATGCTGGCGACATCATGCCCTGCCCCGGCGTGCATGGGCAGGCGCAGTCGGCGCGGGTCTTCGCCTTTGGCTGCCGCGATGGCGTGGTTCTGGCCACCCCCGGCGAAGGCGGCAACCCGCCCGCACTGACGCACCTGCCGACCGGGGAATTGGGCGAAGGCCATGTCTCGACCCTCAAGGGCGGCACGAGCCTGCAGTTCTTTCTTGGCAATTTCGGTGCTGATGCGATGGTCATTATCGAACCAGACAGCGACGATCCGTTCCGCCGCGTTGACCTGCCAACACGGCGCGTCGATTTCGTGCTTGATCCGGTGCGGGCCCAAAACGCCTATATCCTGACCGAGGATGGCCAATTGCACCTTCTCAACATCCTGACAGGCCAGATCACGCAAAGCCTGCAAGCGACCGGCCCCTATTCGATGGACGGCCACTGGCGCGATCCACGGCCAAGGCTGGCTGTGGCAGGCGACCATATCGCGATCACCGATCCTGCGACCGGCACGATCCGGCTGATTGCCACTGACACGATGACCGAAGCCCGCGAATTCGCGGTTGAGGGTACGCCTTACACCATCGTCGCTGTCGGCGGTTCAGGCGCTGTGCATTGAAAGAAAAAGGGCAGCCCGCGTGGCTGCCCTGACACCAACCGCTTACAGATAGCGGCCACCGCGTTGCAGCACCTCAACCTCGTAGCCATCAGGATCAGCGATAAAGAAAAACCGCGCGATCACGTCACCCGCAGGCGCGAAATCCACGATCTTGCGCGGGGCAAAACCCGCATTTGTCAGGCGGGCATGGTCGGCATCCAGATCATCTACCGAAAACGCTAGATGGCCGTAACCATCGCCCAGATCATAGGGTTCCGTGCGGTCTTTGTTGATGGTCAGTTCCAGTTCGAACGTGCTTTCGGCATTGGACATATAGACCAGCGTGAACGTATCGAAATCCAGCCGGTCGGCCACCTGCAGGCCAAAGGCCTTTTCGTAAAACTGCACCGAACGCGCCTCTTGCAGCACGCGGATCATGGAATGAATTGCCTTGGCCATCTGGTCTCCGATCATCTGTTATTGGGGGCAAGCTATCAGAGGCGTTCCGGCACGAAAAGGCGGTCCTGGCCTGCAACCTGTCGCAAATCCGCAGGCCATCGCCTGCCGCCAAAGGTTACGTTTGGGGCGGGGGGCGGTGCATGGCGCAGACAGACATATGAAACGGATCGGGCTTGATGCTGCCGATATCCGCA
The DNA here is from genome assembly GCA_003551805.1 of Loktanella sp. Lineage (GTDB taxonomy): Bacteria > Pseudomonadota > Alphaproteobacteria > Rhodobacterales > Rhodobacteraceae > Yoonia. The sequence continues at coordinate 143 of PUNR01000099.1, read as the reverse complement.
TCCTGACCGCCATTCAGGCGCATGGCCAGCTAAGCAAATCGCGGCTGGCAGAGATCGCGAACCTGTCCGCCACACCCTGCTGGGCGCGGCTGGACCGGTTGCGCGCCGCAGGCTTTATCCGCGGCTATCATGCTGACATCGCG
>PUNR01000197.1 GCA_003551805.1 Loktanella sp. | reverse complement strand
CCAGATCGCGGGCAGTGTGTTTCGCGCCGAAATCGCGCAGATGCGCAGGGTCAGGTCCAATGAAGGTGATCCCTTCCGCCGCCAAACGTTCGGCAAAGCCTACATTCTCCGACAGAAACCCATATCCCGGATGCACCGCCTGCGCGCCGGTTTGCTGGCAGGCAGCGATCACCGCATCCACATCCAGATAGCTTTGCGCGGCAGGCGCAGGCCCGAGCCGGACAGACTCATCCGCCAGACGCACATGGCGCGCGAAGCGGTCGGCATCGGACCAGACGGCGACGCTGGCAATCCCCATCTGCCGCAATGTCGCAATGACGCGCACGGCAATTTCGCCACGATTGGCGACCAAGACTTTGTCAAACATGGCTCAATCCCTGATGATGACGCGGCAGGGCGTCGGGTCAAAGCCGTTGCAGGGGTTGTTGATCTGCGGGCAGTTAGAAATCACGCAAAGCACGTCCATTTCCGCCACCAGTTCCAGATGGTCGCCGGGCGATGAAATCCCGTCATCCACCGTCATCGCGCCATTGGGGCTGATCGGTACGTTCATGAAGAAATTGAGGTTCGGGACGATATCGCGCTTGGTCATTCCGTGGCGGGCCAGTTCGAGGATGAAGTTCTCGCGGCATGCATGTTGGAACTTCGTGTCGTGGCCAAAACGCACCGTGTTGCTTTCGCAGGAACAACAGCCCGCCGACGTATCATGGCGCCCCGCACTATCCGCAGTGACCCGCAGCATGACGCGGCCAAGGTTGGAAACGATCGCCGTGCCGGTTGTGACGTAAGCGGCACCTTGCACGCGCAGAGTGTCCTGCGACGAATAGCGTTCGCCGTGGTCCTGCGCGTTGTAGAACAGCGTATCAATCGCTTGTTGGCCATAGGTGTCTTCGATCCGCAGGGTCTGGCCTTTGCGGATGATGCCGGACCAAGGGGCGCGGGCGGGAATGTCGTGGATCATTTCCATCAGAACGCTCCTTGCAGGCGGGCGTTGTTTTCGAAACCGCGGCGCGCCTCGGCGGTGGCGGTGCGGCACAGGTCATCAGCGGGAATGGGCTGTGCGGGCAGGCAGATCACGGACAGATCGGGCGGCACCTTGTCCGCATCGGGGTCGAGCGGATGGCGACAATTCGACAGCGCGATGCACAGGTCCATTTCCGCGCGCAGATCGACCCAGTCGCCAGCGGCCAGCATCGCGGGGCGCCATGTGAAGCGCCCTTCGGCATCGACACGGACGGGGGCAAACAGGTTCAGCACAGCGGGAATATCACGCCGATCCAACCCCAGTTTCGCCGCCGCCAGCATCATATTTTCTCGCGTGTTGCGCGCGGCATCGCCTGTGTAATCAGCGACCGTTTCCGGTGTGGACCCGCCGGTCAGCACGTCGTGCGCGCCGCTGCTATCCTCGACCAAGGACAGCATCACGCGGCCCATGTCGGAAAAGATCACGCGGCCCTTAGTTAGATCGGTGGTCCATTGCAGCTTGACCGTATCGGGCAGGCAGAGCCGTTCGGTTGTGTCCGGCAAGGCCCATGCGGCGAGCGAGACACTTGACGCCCCGCCCGGTACAAGGCGCAAAACCTCGCCCTGTTTCACATGCAGCGTCGTATACCATCCGCCCGGCACCGTTTCCTTCAGGCGGGCATCGTCTGCCTTTGGCGCAGGGCGCGGGCTGGGTTCAGGCAGGGTTTTCGCCTCCATCCCCTCGCGCTGGAAGTCAAGGTATCGCTGGCGGTCTGCCGCGATCTGGTCAGGGGTGCGGTGGATATGCATCTAGAGCCTTTCAAGCATGTCGGGTCGTCCCGCGATCAGGTCTTCCAGCGCGGGGTCGTCCCGCAACGCCGGATTGTCGTAAATCGTGCCACCCCCCGCCACACGCGGCGGCCAGATGGCGATATCCTTGCCGATCTGCGCGCCGTAGCGGGCGATTTCTTCGGGCCGTGTCCGCGTGCGTTCCAGCGCGATGATGCGGGTGCCCAGCGTGAACGCCTCGCGCAGGTCATGCGTCACCATCACCACTGTCATCGGCAGGGTGTGCCAAAGGCGCTGCATCAGCGCGTGGATATCGGCGCGGATGCCGGGGTCGAGCGCGCCGAAGGGTTCATCCAATAACAGCACGCGCGGCTGCATCATCAGCGCCTGTGCCAGCGCAAGGCGTTGCTGCATCCCGCCTGACAGTTGCGCGGGGTATTTGCCCTCTGCCCCCGCCAGCCCGACATCGGCGATCATCGCGCGGGCGCGGTCTTGCAAGTCGCGTTTGCGCGTACCGGTCAGTCGGCCCCAGAAACGCGACCCGGCCATTTCCGGCCCCAGCATGACATTGCCCAGCACGGTCAGATGCGGAAACACTGAATAACGTTGATACACGACGCCCCTGTCCGGCCCTGGTTCAGGCGGCAACGGTTCACCGTCGATCAGGATCTGCCCCCGCGTTGGTTGTTCCTGCCCCAGAAGCATCCGCAGCAAGGTGGTTTTGCCACAGCCCGAGGCACCGACAAGGGCGACAAACGAACGTGGCGCAATCTCGAGGCTGATATTTTCCAGCACGATCTGGTCGCCATATTCCTTCCAGAGGTGTTTGATTGACAGGGCGGTCATCTGCCGCCCTCCATGTCCGACCATGGGAACAGCCAGCGGCGCAGACGGTCCAACCCGTAGTCCGCCATCGCCGCCAGAAAGGTGATCCACGCGACATAGGGAAAGATGATGTCCATCGACAGATAGCGCCGGACCAGAAAGATACGGTAGCCAAGGCCGCTGTCGGATGAAATCGCTTCTGCTGCAATCAAGAACAGGAAAGCCGCCCCCAGTTGCAGACGTAAGCTGATGATCAGGCGCGGCAGGACTTGTGGCAGCACCACGCGCCAGACAACCAGCCAGCTATTGGCGGACAGCGTCTCGGCCTTGACGATTTGTTCGCGGGGCAAATCCAGCACCCGCTGCGCCATGTCACGGATCATCAGGGGCGCGACACCGATCACGATCAGCGCGATCTTGGAAATTTCGCCCAGCCCCAGCATGATGAACAAAACCGGCAGCAAGGCCAAAGGCGGCACCATCGCAACAAAGCCCACGAAAGGCCCCAGCAACGCCCGGATCACCGGAAAAATGCCAATGGCCACACCCACCACCAACGCCATTGCAGTGGAAATACCCAGACCCGCACCCAGCCGTTTCAGGCTGGCCCATGTATCGGTCCAAAGCAGGTAATCGCCTGTGCGGCGGTCGGGGGTAAAGGCCATCAGATCAATCGCTGTCGCCATGCTCGACAAGGCCGGAAGCAGCTTGTCGGCTGGATTGTCGGCCAGCCGTGCCGCCGACCCCGCCAGATAGGCGATGACCAGCAGCACGAAAGGCGCGAGCTTCAGCGCGAGAAGCGCAGGCGGCGACAGCTGTTGATTGATCAGACGCATGGCAGCGGACCTGTTTAAAGTGCGCCGTCTGCGGCCATCTGCATGAATTCCGTGGTAAAGCGAAATTTGATATTATCCGGATCACCCAGCACCGTGCCATCGGGCAATTCGATGCCCACAGCATCATCCGATGTCGCAGTCGGCGTCAGCAGCCCTTTGTCGAACAAGAAGGCGCGGACAAGGTTCATGGTGTCCCCCAGATCGGGCGATGCTGTAAACGAGACAGCCTCTGCCGGATCGGCGAAAAGCTGGGTTGCGGCCATCTGCGCCTCAAACCCTGCCTGATCGGTGCCGGATGCAGCACCCATGGCGGCGCGCGCCTCGGCGCCTTCGGGGGTGTCGGATGTCATCAGCGTGACGGTTTCATACCAGATACCCGCCAGCGCCTTGCCGAAATCGGGATTATCGGCCAGCACATCGGTGTTGACGACCATCAGGTCGATAATCTCGCCGGGGATCATGGCACTGTCGAAGACTGGCACCGCATCCGGCAGCGCCGCGATTTCCGACACCATCGGGTTCCAAGTCACCAGCGCATTTACATCAGTCGTTTGGAAGGCACCCACCATGTCAGGATCAGCCGTATTGACGACCGACACGTCGCGTTCGGACAACCCGACCGAGTCGAGCGCGCGGGCCAGCAGGTAGTGCGAGACGGAAAACTCCACCAGATTGACGCTGCGCCCTGCGATATCAGCGATGCTTTCGGCGTCTTTCAAAAACACCACGTCATTGCCCGCCGAAAAATCACCCACGATCACGGCAGTCGTATCGACGCCACCCGCAGCGGGGATCGACAGGGCATCCATATTGGTGATCGTGACCGCATCGTAGGCGCCGGCAGTATATTGGTTAATGGATTCAACGTAATCGTTGAACTGGGTCACGTTGATGGTGATCCCGTATTGCTCTGCCCAGCGGTCGACGATGCCGTTATCGGCTGCATAGCCCCAAGGCATCCACCCCACATAGATCGACCATGCAACGTTGAAATCTGTTTTTTCCTGCGCGGCCAGCGGCATCGCAAGAAAGCTTGTGCCGACAACAGCAAGCGTGGACAAGGTTCTGCTGGTAAATGACGTCATGACAATCCCCTTCGGTTTTGAATGGATTGGTCGCGCGACATCGACGCCAATCCCTTGGCTGTTCGAGGTCTCCCGGGCTTTTATCCCGCCGTGTGCCTGAAGGATCTGTCTGCCCCTCAGGTGCTGCTCTTGGTCCAAGCGCATGTCGCCATGCCGGAACCCTAGCCGCCTTACTCGTGTTTACGATCAGCAGAAGCGGGGTCAACGGCAACCGCACATGCGTGCACTGCAGGGCAAATGCCAAGCGACGCTCAATTTATAGGCAATTCACGACGCAACGCCCTCATTTCAGGCGGCCCAACATCGCCGTGGGTCGGGGACAGTCCTTGCAACGGTGTGACGTGGTGCTCCAAGCATTGTGTAGCGCGGATATTGAATCTTCTGCTTTATTGAGAACGTTAGT
>PUNR01000178.1 GCA_003551805.1 Loktanella sp. | reverse complement strand
CTTTCAAGGCTTCCAGCGCTTCGATCACCGCCGCTTCGTCGCCTTTGCCATCCTTGTCAGCTGCTACGCGAATCTCCTCCAGAAAACGCCCTGCGACTTCCGTTGATCCGGCCACAACCGTGCCCATGCCAAGCAAACCCGCAGACATTGCGCCCTGCCATGCCTCGGGTGCGGCGGCCAGTGTCATACGTGCGGCCTGCACGCTGGGCACCAACCCATGTTCGGCAATGGCGACAAGGCAGGCATCCAGCATCGCGCGCTGTTTCGGTGCAGGCTTTTCGCCCAAAACCAGCAACCAAAAATATTCGGTGAAATCGATCTTGCCGATCAGATCGTTGCAAAGGTCGTGGCCGCGCACGGTAATAGATTCGGCATCCGAGGTGCAGATCGCTGTAAAGGCTTGGTCCGTCTTCCCAATTCGCATGGCTTTTCCTTTTTTCGCTAGGCGCACAATATTTCTCTTGCCGTAAGTTACTGCATGAAATAATCTTACGTCAACCCCGCTTGCGTGGGACTGTTTATGTCTTTGGGAGGACGCTATGGATAAGCTCAATCAATTCACACTGACCGAGGCGGTCAAAGACTCGTTCAAAACCGAAGAAGGATCGCGGTTCAAATTCCTGCTGGAATCCTTCATCGATCATCTGCACGATTTCACCCGCGAAACGAACCTAACCCATGCCGAATGGATGGGTGTTCTGAACTTCATGTATGATTGCGGCAAGATTTCTACGCCTGAACGGCATGAATTTATCCTCGCCTCTGACGTGCTGGGGTTCTCGGCGCTGGTCGATATGATCAACACGCGGGGCGGCGGCACCGAAGGATCCAACCTTGGACCATTCTACCTTGATGACGCACCAGAAAAGGCACTTGGTGCTGATCTGGCGCCGGGGCGCGATGGTGTGACCATCCTTGCCAAAGGAGTTGTGCGCGACATTCTGGGCAAACCGCTGGCCGGCGCGATTGTGGACACATGGCAGGCGGACGGGTCCGGCACCTATCCCATTCAGGAACAAGAACGCGGGCAGGATAAGCACGATCTGCGGGGCAAGTTCACGACAAATGAAAACGGCGAATACTATTACACGACTGTTTTGCCAAAACCCTACACCGTGCCGTTTGATGGCCCTGTCGGTGATCTGATGCGCGCAGGCAAGCGGCATCCGTGGCGCGCGGCGCATTTGCATTACATCCTGCGCGCGGCAGGCTATCGCGACATCACGACCGAGGTTTTCTTTGAAAACACCGAATACGTCGACAATGACGCAGTTTTCGGTGTGCGCAAATCCTTGATTACATCGCTGAAACCTGTGAAAAAGGGGCAGGATCTCGGCTTGCCGCTGGAACGCACGCCAGATGCTATGTTTGAGTTTGATTTCGTTCTGTCACCAGAATGACCCCGCGCGACACACAAGAGGTTGAGGTGACAGACAGACCCCCTGAATTTGTCGACGCCTTGGCCAACGGGATGCGAATACTGGAAAGTTTCGACGTCTCGCATAATGAAATGACACTAAGCGAGGTCGCGCGCCTTGCCGATCTGACGCCGGCAACCGCACGGCGCAGCCTGATCACTTTGGTCAGCTTGGGATATGTGGGGCAGGTCGGCAAACGGTTTCACCTGACGCCCAAGGTCATGGGCTTGGGGTCAGCCTTTTACTTTGCCGCAGGCATCGATCAGGCGTTTCAACCCGAATTGCGCACTTTGGTGGAATTGTTCGGAGACGCCAGCTCCGTCGCCAGCCTGCAAGGGCATGACGTGCTTTATGTTGCACATTATTCACAGCAGCGGGCGCGCAGGGCCTCGGCGGTGGTAGGTGCGCGCTATCCGGCGCATGCGACGTCTTTGGGGCGGGTCCTTCTTGCGGGTTTGCCCGACGAAAAACTTGATGCCTATTTCGCGCAGGTCGAACCTGTCAGCCTGACCAGTCGAACCGTGACCAACCGCGATGAATTGCGCCGTCTTGTTTACCGCGTGCGCGAACAAGGCTTTTCGACAACGGTGGACGAGCTGGATTACGGCGTCACAGCATTGGCCGTACCGATCCGCGGCGCACAGGGGCAGACTGTCGCCGCGCTGAATTCATCGGGCTATAGCGGGCAGGTGACGCCGGACATATTGGTCGCTGAACGCTTGCAGGAATTGCGTTCTGCAGCGTCAAGGCTAAGCCAGAACATCGCGCGAAACCCCGTACTTGAATCAACTCTTTCAGCCTAGGGCCACCGGCCTTGGCTGGCTTATATTATTTTAAAATATCCGCGAATTATTTTTCGCAAAGCGAAACATGGAAAGGGAGGAAACCCCATGTGCAAACTCTGTAGGACGAATGCCGTTCATATGCCCGCCGGTGAAGGTGCCCCATCTGCACGCCCGGCCCCCAAACATCAGCCGCTGCCAAGCGGGATCGGCGCACCCGGCCGCAAAACGCTGATCAAGGGTGGTTATGTCCTGTCGATGGACGATGCCGTCGGCAACTTCAACAAAGGCGACGTGCTGATCGAAGGGTCCAAGATCCTGCAGGTGGGCGCGGATATCGACGCAGGCGATGCTGCCGTGATCGACGCGACTGGCCATGTCGTGATGCCCGGTTTCATCGACACCCATCACCATCAGTTTGAAACCGCCCTGCGCGCGTTTCTTGCGGATGCGGTCCTGATGAACGATGGCCGTCCTGGGGGCGAGTTCAATTATTACGAAATGATCCTGCAGAAATTTTCGATGCTCTACAGCCCCGAGGATGTCTATATCAGCGAATTGTTCGGCGGCCTGTCGCAACTGGATGCCGGTGTCACAACGGTGATGGACGTCAGCCAAATCCACCACAGCCCCGAACATTCCGATGCGGTGGTCAGCGCGTTGCATGACACGGGCCGCCGCGCCGTGTTCGGTTATTTCGAAGGCTGGGGCGAAAAAGCGCAATATCCAAACGATGCTGCCCGCCTGCGCCGTGAACATTTTTCTAGCGATGATGGTCTGCTCAGCATGGTTATGGGCGGCGAGATTTACTTGCCCGGCTATGAGGAAAGCTGGCGCATCGGGCGTGAATTGGGTCTGCCGATTGCCCTGCATGTCGTCGGCACCTTCGGGATGGCCCCGACCTTTGACGCACTGGGGGCAGCAGGGCAGTTCGGCCCTGACAACATCTTCATCCATATGACCGGCATGTCCGATCAGGCGTGGCAACATGCGGCAGATGCGGGCGCGCATGTATCGCTGTCGGTCCCGATCGAGATGCAGATGCGCCACGGCACGCCACCCACGCAAAAGGTGCTGGATATGGGGATGACCGCGTCGCTTTCGACAGACGTAGAATGCACCATGACCGCCGATATGTTCACCCAGATGCGCAGCCTGATCACGTCACAGCGTATGTTCTGTAATGAAAAGGCGCTGCTGGGGGAAGAATACCCGCAACTGCTGAGCGCATTGGACGCAATCCGCTTTGCCACGCTGAACGGCGCCAAGGGGCTGCGGCTGGACCACAAGACAGGCACGCTAACACCGGGCAAAGAGGCGGATATCATCCTGCTGGATGCCAATGCGCTGAACGTCGCCCCCCTGAACCATGTGGCGGGCGCGGTGGTGACGCTGATGGAACGGTCTAACGTGTCGACCGTGATCTGTGCAGGGCAAGTGCGCAAATGGCAGGGCGAATTGCTGGGCCACGACATCGACGCGTTGCGCGGCAAACTGGAAACCAGCCGGGACGGTCTGTTCGCTGCTGCCGGTATCGAACAGAACCTGTTCCGTTAACCTTTGCGGCTCTGGCTGCTGAGGCCGCCAGAGCCTTTACCGCGCCGCGTCGCGCTTTTGTAGCCCGGCTTGGCGGATGATTTCGCCGAGTTTGACAAACTGGCCAGACAGCGGGTTGGTGTTGCGCCAGATCACCCCGATACTGCGCTTTGGCGCAGGATCGGCAAAGCGGGCGACACAAATGCCCCCTGCCCTTTGTTCCAGATTCATCGCGATTTCGGGGATCAACGTCACTCCCAGCCCGGCACCGACCATCTGCACCAAGGTCGATAGCGAACTGCCTTCCATGACCTGCCGTGCCTGCACTTGGGTGATGTCGCAGAACGATAACGCCTGATCGCGAAAGCAGTGACCTTCCTCCAGCAACAACAGGCGCATGGATTGCAGGGACTTCGGGCTAGGCACAGGTTTGCCTGCCTCACCTTCGGGGCGGACCAGCACGAAATCTTCCTCGAACAGCACAAGCTCGCGCAGGTTAGGTTCCGAGATCGGCAAGGCGACGATGGCCAAGTCAAGCCGCGCCTCTAACAAATCCTGAATCAGCGCATTGGTCACGGATTCGCGCAGTTCCAGCGTGACGCCGGGATAATCGCGCGCCAGCCCTGCGACGATATCGGGCAACAGATAGGGCGCGATCGTCGGAATAATCCCCAGCCGCAACGCCCCGGCCAATGGTGCATCGGATGCGCGGACCAGATCGCCCAGCCCTTCGACGCCGGCTAATATCTTGCGGCCTTGGCGCAATAACTCCGCACCTGTGGCCGTCAGATGCACCTTGCGCGATCCGCGTTCGACCAAGGGCGCACCGAACATGTTTTCCAGTTCCTTGACCTGCAAGGATAAGGCTGGCTGCGAAATCGCGCAAGCATCAGCAGCCCTGCCAAAATGCTGATGCTTTGCCAAAGACTCGAAATAGCGCAGCTGTTTGAGGGTGACATTTATCATAATCTAAACTTATCGGAATATATAATTTATTCAATTGGAAATTATGACAAAGATGGGGTAGGGCGATATATGTAATTGACCTGTCATGCCCGCATGGCAGCTTGTTCTGACAAAGGAGAACATAATGGACGGAAACAATGTGAACCGCAGCGGCGGTTGCCCCGTGATGCACGGCAGCAATGCCGAAGTGAAAGACGGCAATGCCGCGAAATGGTGGCCGAACGGCCTGAAGCTTGACATTTTGCATCAGCATGGTGCGCGCAACAATCCGATGGATGCTGATTTCAACTTCCGCGAAGCGGTCAAATCGCTTGATTACGAAGGCGTCAAGGCTGACGTGCACGCGCTAATGACCGACAGTCAGGATTGGTGGCCAGCCGATTGGGGCCATTACGGTGGTCTGTTCATTCGTCTGGCATGGCACGCAGCCGGCTCCTACCGCCTTGGCGACGGACGTGGTGGCGCGGGCACCGGCAACATCCGCTTTGCGCCGCTGAATTCGTGGCCCGATAACGCGAGCCTTGATAAGGCACGCCGCCTGCTGTGGCCGATCAAAAAGAAATACGGCAATGCGTTGTCATGGGCCGACCTGATCGTCCTGTCCGGCACCGTTGCCTACGATTCGATGGGTCTGAAAACCTTTGGTTTCGGCTTTGGCCGCGAAGACATCTGGGCACCTGAAGAAGACATCAACTGGGGTAGCGATTCCGTCCTGCTTGCGCCCACGAACGAGCGTGTGACAGACATCGAAAACGCAAATTCGATGTACGACCCGCTGGCTGCCTCACACATGGGTCTGATCTATGTGAACCCCGAAGGTGTGAACGGCAATCCTGATCCCGCGCTGACAGCGAAATATGTCCGTATGACATTCCTGCGCATGGCAATGAATGACGAAGAAACCGCCGCATTGACTGTGGGTGGTCACACCGTCGGTAAATGCCACGGCACCCTGCCCGATACAGTGATCGGCGTTGCGCCGGAAGGTGCCGATGTCGCTTCAGCCGGTTTCGGTTGGGACAACCCCGCATTTGACGGCAAGGCCAACACTGCCCATACCTCGGGGCTGGAAGGCGCATGGACCACGAACCCGACGCAATGGGATGACGGCTACCTGAAGCTGCTCTTCGGGTTTGAATGGGAACTGAAGAAATCCCGCGCCGGTGCGTTCCAGTGGGAACCCGTGAACCTGCCGGACGAGTTGAAAGTGCCCGATGCGTCCGATCCAAGCATCAAGCACAACCCGATCATGACCGATGCCGATATGGCGATGAAGGTTGACCCAATCTACCGCGAGATTTGTGAACGCTTCCACAAAGATCCGGCCTATCTCGCCGACACGTTCAGCCGCGCATGGTTCAAGCTGACCCACCGCGACATGGGCCCCAAGGTCAACTACTACGGCCCCGACGTCCCGTCCGAAAACCTGATCTGGCAAGACCCAGTACCTGCAGGCACAACCGGTTATGACGTCGAAGCCGTCAAATCCGCGATTGCCGCCAGTGGCCTGACCGGACCGGAAATGATCGCTACGGCGTGGGACAGCGCCCGCACTTTCCGCGGCTCAGACAAACGCGGCGGTGCCAATGGCGCGCGCATCCGTCTGGCCCCGATGAAGGATTGGGAAGGCAACGAACCCGCACGTCTGGCGAAAGTGCTGGCCGCGTTGGAACCCATTGCCACGCAACATGGCGCATCCATCGCGGATGTGATCGTGCTGGCGGGAAATGTCGGCGTCGAACAGGCGATCAAAGCTGCCGGTCACACCATGACCGTGCCATTCGCACCCGGCCGTGGCGATGCAACAGACGAACAGACCGACGGTGAAAGCTTTGCCTCGATGGAGCCGTCGTCGGATGGCTTCCGCAACTGGCACATGGACGCGGTGCAATCCAGCCCCGAAACCATGCTGCTTGACCGCGCGCAATTGCTGGGTCTGACCGGTCCGGAAATGACCGTACTGGTTGGTGGCATGCGGGTCATGGGCACAAACTATGCCGGATCCAAGCACGGTGTGTTCACCGACCGCGAAGGGCAGTTGACGACGGACTTCTTCGTCAACCTGACCGACATGGCCTATAGCTGGCACCCGGTCGCAGGCGGCACGTTCGAACTGCGTGAGCGTAAAACAGGTGCGGTGAAATGGACTGCCACAAGCGCCGATCTGGTCTTTGGTTCTAACTCCATCCTGCGCGCCTATGCCGAGGTTTACGCCCAAGATGACAACCACGAAAAGTTCCTGCGCGATTTCGTCGGCGCATGGACCAAGGTGATGAACGCAGACCGTTACGATCTGGTCGCGTAAAGCAAGTCAGGACCGGGCAGATCATCTGCCCGGTCCAAACGCCAAATCCGGCACCAGTGTTGACCGCCAATAGGATCGGCGGGTAATTTGCGTGACCCGTTCACCTGTCCGGAATAACCGACATGCCCAACGAAGAGACGATACTCAAACGATCCTTGGTCGCCATCATGATGGTCGCCTGTCTTGGGATCGCCTTTGGTATCGTGTCGGGGTCGTTTGCTATCCTGTTCGATGGCGTCTTTTCATTGGTCGATGCGGCCATGACGATCCTGTCTCTGATCGTTGCCCGCCTGATCGCGCGGGCGACCGTCGCGGATGGACTGCCCGAACGATTGCACCGCCAATTCAGCACGGGGTTCTGGCATCTGGAACCCTTGGTGCTGCTGCTGAACGCGACGATCCTGCTGGCGGTGACGACCTACGCCATCTTCAGCGCGGTCATGAGCCTTTTCGCTGGCGGGCGCAGCATGGATTTCGGGCCTGCGATGGTCTATGCCGCCGTCGTGGTAATCATCAGCATCGTGATGGGATGGTATGAACACCGCGCCAATCGGCAGATCAAATCCGACTTTGTCCGCATGGATGTACATGGCTGGGTCATGGCAGGCGGTGTCACGTTGTCACTGCTGATCGCTTTCGCAATCGGTTTTGCGCTGGACGGCACGGGGTATGCCTGGCTGCAGCCCTATGTCGATCCGCTGGTGCTGCTGCTGGTCGGTCTCGCGCTGTTACCCATTCCGATCGGCACGCTGCGCAAGGCCGCCGCAGAGGTGTTGCAAATCACCCCAGACGATCTGCTGAGCGAAGTCGAACGCGTCGCGGAAACTGTCACGACCGAGCAATCCTTTTCCGGTCACCGCGCCTATGTTGCCCGCGCCGGTCGCGGCACGCAGATCGAGCTGTATTTCATCGTCCCCAAAGACCAGCCACCCCGGGCATTGGAAGAGTGGGATGCCCTGCGCGACCGGATCGGCACCGCAATCAGTGGTGATCCGCGCCACCGCTGGCTGACGATCGCTTTTACTACCGATCCTGCGCGCGCAAACTGAGGTCGCAAAACGAAAAAGGCAGACCCGAAGGTCTGCCTTTCCCTGATCCCGGCCTTGCGGCCAAGGTCAGAAATTAGTCAGCAGCAGCTGCGATCAGCAGAGCGGCCAGAACACCAACAACGATGAACGCTGGGTTGATGGAAGAACCGGCTGGCGCTGGCGCTGGTGCAACAGCCACAGGAGCTTCCATGGTTGTTGGGGCCAGGCTGCCTGCGTTTGCGGAAACAGCGGAAACAGCGATAACTGCGGATGCAGCGAGAGTAGTTGTAAGGCGCATGTCGGTACTCCAATTAATGCACGGGTGGTTTGCCGCGAAGCGGACGTCCACATTTTTCCCTTAGATCAGCACCTTGAGAAAAAACCAAGAGTCCTTGCAACGATCGAAAACTGATAATTTGCAGGGTGCTCGTGTACGAAAAAACAGCTTTCGGACGGGGCTGAATCTACGCGACAGGGTTTTCCCAATAAACGTTAGCAAATTTAAGCAGTTCGGCGCTAGCAGCGCCCTCAAACCTACTGGTTGCAAAGGCACAATCACCCTTTCCAAACCGATCAGACGCCGTCGAAGCGATGCTACATTGCAACACTCTGCCCGAAATCTGAGGGTGATCCACAGTGAAATCAGGGCTTCAGTACGTTATTTCAAGGACTGAAACGATGGTCTTTGGCCCACCGCATCACGCTTTTGCGTAATCCGCTGCAGCGTGCCCCGCCCTTAGCCCTGTCGCCATGCACCCCGAGATCAGATAACCGCCTGTCGGCGCTTCCCAATCCAGCATTTCACCGGCGCAAAACACACCCGCGCGCGCGCGCAGCATCAGGTCATCGGTCAGTGCATCCAGACGCACACCGCCTGCCGTTGAGATCGCTTCGTCCAACGGGCGCGGGCCTTGATGGTGGACCGGCAGCGCCTTGATAAGTGGGGCCAGATCATCGGGAAACGGCAGGCCAAATTCAGCCAGCAACGCAAGACGAACAGGGTCCAGCCGAAGCACCTTGCGCAGGTGGTTCGTCAGGCTGGCCTTGCCGCGTGGCCTGACCAATGCGGCACGGATTTGCGCCAAGGTCCAATCTGGCAACAGGTCCATCACCAAGGGCGCACCGTTGCGCATTGCGCGAGACAACGCATAAATGCCGCCACCTTCGATCCCCCGCGCCGAGATGATACATTCGCCCCGTGTCGTGACCGCCCCTGCCGACATCGCTACGGCCTTGACCGGCGCGCCAAGGTGTTTGGCCATATGCGCCGACCAATCCACAACAAAGCCCATATTTGCAGGCGCAAACGGCGCGACGACGTCCGGCAGATATTGCGCCCACACCCCGTCAGAACCCAGACGCGCCCAGCTTGCCCCGCCCAGCGCCAGCACAGTGGCTTTCGGCGTGATCAATTGCCTGCCTTGCGGTGTGTCAAAGACCAGTGCCTCGCCCTGCCACCCCGCCCAACGCCAGCGTGTGCGCAATGTCACACCCGCCGCACCAAGCCGCGCCAGCCAAGCCCGCAGCAAGGGCGATGCTTTCATTGCCTGCGGAAAAACCCGTCCGGTCGATCCAGTGAACAATGGCTGGCCCAGCCCTTGGGCCCATTGCATCAGCTCTTGAGGGCCAAAGACGGATAGGGTCGTGCGCAACCCGTCGGGTAATGGGCCAAAAGCCGCAAGATAGGCGTCAAGAGGTTCGTTTTTCGTCAGGTTCAGTCCGGATTTGCCTGCCATCAGAAACTTGCGCCCCACCGACGGCATGGCATCCGCAACCGTGACTGTCAGGCCCTGCGCCGCTGCAACCTCGGCTGCCATCAGACCGGCGGGGCCTGCGCCGATCACCATGATATCGGTCATGAAGGGCAGATCATCCGCTTGATGGCCGCTGCATGGACGGGGGTGGCCGCAAAGACATCCTGCCCCAGCTCACGGGCCGTTTCCAGCAGGGTGTCATCCGGCACGATCTGGTCCAACAGGCCCCACGCCAAAGCGGTTTGCGCGTCAATCTTTTGACCTGCCATCAAGATCATCTTGGCACGCGCAGGCCCGATCAACTGCACCAGACGCGGCGGGTCGGACGGCTGTGGCAGAAACCCCAGTTTCATCACCGGATAGAAAAACCGTGTTTGGGCTACAGCGATGCGCAGGTCGCAGGCCAACACCATGCCCAAAGCGCCCCCAGCCGCTGTGCCGTTCAGAGCGGCAATCGTAAGACCCTGACAGGCGACAATCGCACCAGACAGACGTTCCCAGACAGGATCGACCGCTAGGCCCGCGCGGGCCGCATCAAGGTCGGCACCGGCGCTGAACACCTTTCCGGTGCCGGTCAATACCAGCAATTTTGCATCGCGCGCGTCCTGCGCGATATCGGCCAATTCCCGCAGCATGTCATGCGTCAACGCGCCCGCCTTGTCAGGGCGGTCGATGGTCACCACAAGGCTGTCGCCGTCCCTGTCACATCTGATCATTCAAGGCCGACCATCTTGCGGATATCCGCATCACGCAGGCTGATGTCCTGCCCCATATAGGCGTCAGCAGCGGGCGTGCACATCCAGACCAGCGCGCGCGCTGGCCATTCAGGCGGAATATGCACCGACCAATCCAGCTGGCTGACCGGGCTGACACCTGAATCCTTGATTTCGCGCTGCATTTGCGTGGCCACGGTACCGGGTGACAAACCCATGATCCGCAGCCCCTTGTCGCGGCATTCCAGATCAGCAGTGCGTGTCAGCATATAGGCGCCAGCCTTGGATGCGCAGTAAGCGGTCCAGCCTTCCACAGGGTTATGTGCCGCACCAGACGAAATGTTCAGGATCGTGCCGTGTCCTTGTGACATCATGCCGGGGATCACGGCGCGCATCCCGTGCATCACACCTTTGAGGTTGATATCCAACGTGCGCGCCCATTCGTCCGGGTCCAGTTCGGCGAAGGGGCCCATCGGATCGACGATACCGGCGTTATTAATCATCACATCAAGCCCGCCAAAGGTTTCGGCAGTAGCGGCGACGGCCTGTTCGACCTGAACATAGCGCGACACGTCACAGGGAATCGCCAGCGCCTTTGGGCCAATTTCACCTGCGATACGGGCGATATCATCGGTACTGCGGGCAATCAGGGCCACATTTGCACCTGCATTCGCGAATTCCCGCGCAGCGGATTCGCCAATCCCGCGGCTTGCGCCCGTGATAAGAACCGTTTTGCCCGTCATATCAATATTTTTCATACCAATCCCTTTCGGTTCGAGACACAGATGGATAACACTTTCGCCGATGCTATCCATCCCTGCCAAGACTTGGAAGGTGTGGACCTCACCAAAGGACCCGGAATGGAAGGGAAACAGATGACTTACAGAACAACTTTACGTAGTGCCGTGTGTCTGGCAGCGCTTGTCACCGGCAGTGCGGCCTTTGCCGATGTCTCGGCCCAACAAGTCTGGGACGATTGGAAAACAGAATTCAGCTTGTACGGTGGCGATATGACCGTCGGGTCAGAAGAAATGTCCGGCGACACGCTCATCGTTCGCGACATCGCGATCACCGCCAGCGATGACGACGTGTCCACACGCGTCGACATCCCCGAAGTTCGCTTTGCCGAACAAGGTGACGGCAGCGTTTCGATCACCATGTCCGAAAGCTATCCTGTTGTCGCCACGGCGCAAGACGGGGCTGTGATCACCCTGCTGGTCAGCCAATCCGGCATGGAGCTGAACGTCAGCGGCACGCCAGAAGCGTTGGATTACACACTGAATGCCGACAGTTTTGGTGTTGCGCTGCAGGATGTTGTCGACAACGGCACCTCTGTCACAGGCGAAGCGCAGGTTGTCGCAAACAATTTGTCCGGCACCTATGCCACACGTTCGGGCGACATGCGCAATATGACCTACGACATGCAGGTCGAATCGATGGATGTTCTGGTTGACCTGCAACCCGGGACGGGCCCTGGCGAATATGTCACGGTCGGGGGCAAGATCAGCGGCATTGCTATGCAGGCCGATATCACTTTGCCGCGTGACGCCGATATGGCGAATGCTGAAAACATCATCGCATCCGGCGGTGCAATGGCTGGCGGCTATACGATCGACAGCAGCGAAGTCGTTTTCGACATCAACGCCGAGGGCGATCAGGCATCCGGATCGTTCCGGGGTGGTGCTGGCAGCCTGACAGGTCAGATCAGCGGCCAGACCATTTCCTACATCGCGAACACACAAGATATCGCGCTGACTGTCGCATCGTCCAGCGCGCCGTTTCCGATTGACGTCAGCCTTGCTGAATATGGCGTAACGTTCGAGATTCCGACAGGCGTGGCCGAAACGCCGCAGGCGTTCCGCATGGGCATTGATCTGGTTGATCTGGCTGTCAGCGACGGCATCTGGTCCTTGCTTGATCCGTCCAACGTTCTGCCGCGCGATCCGGCCACCGTCCAGATCGGTCTGGCAGGTCTGGCGCGTCCCTTGTTCGACATGCTGGACCCCGCACAGGAAGACGCGATGATGGCCAGCGATATGCCGTTCGAGCTGAACGAAATATCGCTGACGCAGCTGAACATCGCTCTGGCCGGTGCAACAGTGACGGGCGAAGGCGCGTTTGTTTTTGACAATGACGATCTGGAAAGCTTTGCGCCCATGCCACGCCCTGAGGGTGAAGTATCGGTGCGCATCAACGGCCTGAACGCATTGCTGGACAATTTGGTCACGATGGGTCTGGTCCCTGCGGAACAGATGATGGCACCGCGGATGATGATGGGCATGTTTGCCCGCTCGACCGGCAATGACCAGTTGGAAACCAAACTGGAAGTCACCGCCGACGGTCAGGTTCTGGCCAATGGCCAGCGGATCCGCTGATTTGACTTGAACCGGTTTGCGGCGCGCCGGGTGACTGGCGCGCCGTTTGCATTATGGCCTGCGGACTTGCAGCGCACCCATCTGCGCACTAGGTCACTTGGCAACAAAGGAAGCCATCATGACCCTGTCCGACCTGACCCATCAATTGATCGAAATCGCCCGCAAGGCCGGGGCTGATGCCGCCGATGCAATCGCCGTGGATGGCACATCTGTTTCAATCGATGTGCGGGGCGGCGTGTTGGAACACGCCGAACGGTCCGAAGGGATCGATGTCGGCCTGCGGGTTCTGGTCGGCAAGCGGCAGGCCTGTGTGTCGTCATCCGACACCAAGCCTGACACCTTGCGCCAGATGGCAGAACGCGCCGTTGCCATGGCCCGTGAAGCGCCCGAAGACCCGCATGCCGGACTTGCCGATCCAGCGCAGCTGGCCCGCGATACGGACACCTCTACGTTGGATCTTTATGATCCCAGCGACGAACCGGACCCCGCGATGTTGCAGGATCAGGCCGCAGGGGCCGAGGCTGCGGCCTTGCGCAACAAAGGCATCAGTCAGGTGCAATCCGCCTCTGCGGGGTATTCGCGCCGCCGTGTGCATCTGGCCGCGACCAACGGGTTTTCCGCTGGCTACGCCCGCACGGATCGCGGGCTGTCCTGTGTTGTGATCAGCGGCACCGGCACGGCGATGGAACGCGATTACGATTATGACAGCCGCGTCTTTCAGTCCGATCTGCGCGATGCGGATGACATTGGCGCGCGTGCGGCCCAGCGTGCCGTGGAACGTGCCGGTGCGCGCAGGCCGAAAACGGGGGCCTATCCGGTGCTATTTGATGAACGGATTTCCAGCGCCTTGATCGGTCATTTGCTGCAAGCCAGCAATGGCGCGGCCATCGCACGCGGGTCAAGCTGGTTGCGCGACGCGCTTGGTGCGCAGGTTCTGCCAAAGGGTCTGTCGGTGATTGAAGAACCCCACCGCGCCCGTGTCACCGGGTCGCGACTTTATGATGCCGAGGGCCTGCCGACTGCGCGCCGTGCGATTATTGATGATGGCGTTCTAACGGGCTGGACGCTGGACCTTGCCAACGGGCGCAAGCTGGGGATGGACAGCACCGGCAACGCAGCACGTTCTACCGGCGCACCACCATCGCCCAGCTTGACCAATATCGCGATGACCCAAGGCACCGCCAGCCGCGATGACCTGATCGCGCAGATGGGTACGGGGCTTTTGGTGACGTCCATGATCGGGTCGACGATCAACCCCAACACAGGCGATTATTCGCGCGGTGCTGCGGGTTTCTGGGTAGAAAACGGCGAAATTGCCTATCCGGTGAACGAATGCACCGTCGCGGGCAATCTGCGCGCCATGCTGATGACGCTGATCCCCGCCAATGACGCACAGCCGCATCTGTCGCGGGTAATCCCGTCTTTGCTGGTCGAAGGACTGACACTTGCAGGAGAGTGATCTATCCTTATTGGTCACTGCCGCACGCAAGGCGGGGACGATTGCGACCAGCTATTTCGGGCAAAGCCCCAAAGTCACCGATAAACCGGACGGCGCAGGTCCGGTGACCGAGGCTGATCTGGCCGTGGACCGGATGCTGGGGGATTTCCTGCGCGACAAACGCCCCGATTACGGGTGGCTGTCCGAGGAATCGCCAGATAGTGCCGCGCGGCTTGGTACAGAGCGTCAGTTCGTGATCGACCCGATTGACGGCACCCGTGCCTTTATCGACGGAACCAAGGATTGGTCGCATTCGCTGGCGCTTGTCGAAGATGGACAGGTGATTGCGGCGGCTGTCTATCTGCCGCTACATGACCTGATGTTCACAGCCACGGCAGGTGGCGGTGCAAAAGTGAACGACCGCGCGATCCGCGTCAGTCAGGCGGGGCTCGACCGGGCCACCGTTCTGGGGTCCAAGCCAAACTTTGCCCCGCACCATTGGAAAGACGCGACATTGCCGCCGTTCAAACAGGCATTCCGGTCGTCGTTGGCTTACCGGCTTTGTCTGGTGGCGCAGGGACGGTTCGATGCAATGCTGACTTTGCGGCCAAGTTGGGAATGGGACATTGCCGCCGGCGCGCTGATCGTGGCCGAAGCAAAGGGCATGGTAACCGACCAAACAGGCACAGCGCTACAATTCAACAACCCGCATCCGCAAGTCCCCGGTGTGATTGCGGCAGGGCATGATTTGCACGCCAGCCTTGCAGCGCGACTTGAGCCTGCGCAGCCAAAGCTTTAGGGTCTGCGCAAGTAAATCAAATCAAGGATTTTTCCGATGACACAACGCCTGCATCTCGTTTTCGGCGGTGAACTGGTCGATCCGACCAAAAACGCGTTCAAAGATGTTGAATCAATTGATATCATAGGAATGTTCCCGAATTACCAAAGCGCCTACAGCGCGTGGAAAGCCGCTGCACAGCGCACGGTGGACGACGCACATATGCGCTATTTCATCGCCCATATTCACCGGTTGCGGGACGAAGAAACCGCAGCTTCTGCCACCGAAGAACTGGGCGTCTGATACCGGACAAGGGGCGAAGACATGGCGCGGTCCCTCAAAATTGCGGCCTATGTCGCAGGGCTGCGGCAAAGCAGTGCTGAAAATCGGCTTGGCATACAGCCCGGCCGCCCCGAAGGCGCGGTAATTTGGGCGCGCTGCTGTCATCCCGACCAGCTTTCCGCGATTGAGACGCTACAACGCAAATTGTCAGAAGATGCAGATGCGGTACGCATCATTGCAACGGTACCGGACTGGCAGCCGGAAATGACCGGTCGCGCACTGCCGGAACCAGTGGGAAAGGCCAACATCCGCGCCTTTCTGTCCCATTGGCAGCCAATGATGGCAATGTGGTTGCGCGGCGAGCTTGACGTTGTCCTGTTGAACGCCATTCGCGCGGCAAATGTGCCTTGCATTATGGTCGATGCCAACGGGCGCGGTTTGCATACCATGACGGGCGGCTGGGTGCCGGGCGCGATCCGCCAACTGTTGGCGCAGTTCGATACGATCCTGACAATCGACAAGCCCGCAGCCGAAAGGTTGGTATCGGCAGGTGCCGCGCCATCGCAGATCGACATCACCGGCCCGATGGAAGATTGCGCACCAGTTCTGCCCTACGACGAAACCGACCGGCGCGATCTGGCGGCGGCTATCAGCACCCGTCCGGTCTGGCTTGCTGCGGCGGCGCGGGCGAATGATTGTCAGGCGCTTGCACAAGCCCAGCAAGAGGCAAGCCGCCGCGCCCACAGGCTTTTGCTGATCGTCGTACCCGACCGCGCTGAAACGGTGACGCAGATCGCCGAAGGTATGCGCGCCTTCGGCTTTCACGTCGCCTTGCGATCCCAGACGCCGGAACCGCCAGAACCGGCGCAAGTCTATATTGTGGATACGGATTACGATTTGGGTCTGTGGTACCGGATTGCGCCTGTCACCTATCTGGGCGGCACATTATTCGGTGGGGGTTGCCGCGATCCGTTCGAACCTGCAGCACTGGGGTCCGCTGTCCTTTACGGCGCGCATATCGCGCCGTTCCAGCGCAATGCAGCGCGGCTTGATATCGCCAAGGCGTCCCAGCTGGTGATTTCTGCCAGCCAGCTTGGCAAAACCGTCGAGGCATTGTTGGCCCCAGACAAAACCGCCCAAATGGCCCATGCTGCATGGGACGTCACATCGCGCGGGGCAGATGTCACTAATCAGATCGTGGCCCTGATCCGCCAACGCCTAGAAGAGCGGATAGCCTAGATGCGCGCGCCCGCCTTTTGGTTCACCTCGCCGGCACGTCCGGCATTGCTTGCGCGGTTATTGGCCCCGCTGGGTTGGCTTTACGCTGCGGGGACAACCCGTCGCTTGCGCCGCCCTACGAAGATCGACGCCGATGTACCAGTGATCTGTATCGGTAATCTGAATGCGGGTGGCACCGGCAAAACGCCCACGACCATTGCCTTGATCGAACGGTTGCGCGCGCGCGGGCGCATCCCGCACGTCGTGTCGCGCGGGTATGGCGGAACGCTGACAGGGCCGTTGCAGGTGGATGAACGCAAACACAAAGCGGATCAGACGGGGGACGAACCGCTGCTGCTGGCCGCCTTCGCGCCCACTTGGGTTGCACGCGACCGTGCGGCGGGCGTGGCTGCAGCACAGGCGGCAGGGGCAGATGTGATCTTGATGGATGACGGGTTCCAGAACCCTGATGTGACCAAGGATTTGTCAATCATCGTGGTCGATGCGCTGCGGGGTTTTGGAAATGGGCGGGTGATCCCCGCTGGTCCCTTGCGTGAACCTGTCGCGCGCGGGCTGGCGCGGGCTGACATGGTGCTATCGATTGGGCCGCCAGACGCACAGGACCGGTTTGACGCCGACTGGCCCGTGGCCTTGCCACATCTGGTCGGCCATCTGGCACCTTTGCCAACCGGCATGCCATGGCGCGATCTGCGATTGCTGGCCTTTGCGGGCATAGGCCACCCTGACAAATTCTTCCGCACTTTGCGCGATATGGGTGCCGATGTTGTCAGGGCAGAGGCGCTGGCCGATCACCAGCCTCTCACCCCCGCCCTGATAAAACGCCTGCTGATCGAGGCACAGGTACAGCGCGCCCAACTGGTCACGACCGAGAAAGATGCCGTGCGCCTTCCCGACGCGTTTCGTATGCAAGTGTTGACCCTGCCGGTCCGGCTGCTTCTGGTCGACTGGACGCCGATTGATGCAGCCTTTGACCGGCTGGGGCTTTAGCCGATCCGCGCGTCAAGGATATCGGCAAAGGCGGGATATGCCATGTTACCGTATTGGCGGCCATCAATCAAAAAGCTTGGCGTCGAGGTAATGCCGTCACGGTCCGCATTGGCCTGATACCATGTGTAAAGCGCCTCTGCCTTGGCGGCATCGGACAATGCAGCGTCAAGTGCCGCATCATCCAGACCGGCCACTTTGGCCAATCGGCGCAATTCCTGCACGATCGTCGCCGGATCACCGCTTGCCAGCCATTCACGCTGTTTTTCATACAGCGTGCTGGTGAAGGAAAAGAAGAAATCCTGATTGTTCGGGCTGCGCGCGATCATTGATGCCCACAGACCGGGGCGGTCAAAATACACCTCGCGATAGACAAAACGGATTTTGCCTTCGTCGATGTAATTGGCCTTGATCTGCTGGAACTGGTCGGCATGGAACGTGGCGCAATGCGGGCAGGTATAGGACGCGTATTCGATCACTTCGACCGCTGCATCGGGATCACCCAGCACCATATCGACGATCTCTGGCGCGGCAGCGTCGCTGGCTTGTGCGCTTGCAGCACCGGGCAACAGGCCCGTAACGGGATCAGGACGGCTGACAAACCAGCCAGCGCCAGCGACTAAAGCGGCACCGCCACCAGCGGCCAAAAGCATTCTGCGTTTCATATCTACCTCTGTTCAATTCTTTTGTTTTGCAAGGACATGCGCGCCCAGTCTGGCCAGCGCCGCCCGCAGATCTTCGCTGTCTATATTCTCAGATAGGGCTGAGGCTTTGCAAATCACGTCTGCGCTGGGTTGCGTTACACGTTTGGGCGCGGGCGTAAAGGCCACCCGCCCATCGGCAAAGCCTGTCGGCGCTGTCTGGGTGATCCGCACACGTGCGATGGCACGGTAACCGTAACACGCATTCACCTTGTCGCGGATCTGTTCCTTTTGCATTTCCAGCATCGGGGCCTGCGCCCCGGTGGTCAGCAGCGTCAGGGTTGCCCCCATTCCGCCGCGCCCATAGCTGACGTTGACGGGCGTGGCGATCTGGGCTGTGCCTTCGCCCACCACCTCGGCCCAATGGGTCAGTAGACGGGTTACGGCAAAGCCGCGCTGTTCGCTTGCGCTCCGGATGCGGGTCTGCACAAGCGTTGCTGCGCGCGAAAAACCGTATGTCGTGCCTTTGGGACGTGGCTGTTTCATTCCGTTGCTTTACCTTATCAGCAGGCCAGCGCCAAGCTGGTGCTGCTGCGAAAGGCGAAAGATTGCACGACCTGAGTACAAAGCTTCTAGCATGGTACGATATCCACGCCCGCGCCATGCCATGGCGGGTACCGCCAGCCGACCGCAAAGCGGGTGTCGCCCCCGATCCCTATGCGGTCTGGCTATCCGAGGTGATGTTGCAACAAACCACCGTCGCCGCCGTGCGTGACTACCATCGCAAGTTCACAGCTATCTGGCCGGATGTCAGCGCGCTAGCCGCAGCCGACGACGCCGATGTCATGGCCGCTTGGGCCGGCCTTGGATATTATGCCCGCGCCCGCAACCTGCTGAAATGTGCACGGGTTGTTGTGGCCGACCATGGCGGGCAGTTTCCAACCGATCACGCCACCTTGCTGACCTTACCCGGGATCGGCCCCTACACGGCAGCGGCAATCGCCGCGATTGCGTTCGATCAGCCGCAGGTGGTGGTCGATGGCAATGTCGAACGGGTCATGGCACGGATGTTTGACATTCACACGCCACTTCCTGCCGCAAAACCGGAACTGACCGATCAGGCGCGTGCGCTGACACCGGCGACGCGCGCTGGCGACTACGCACAGGCGGTGATGGATCTTGGTGCCACAATCTGCACCCCGCGCAATCCGGCCTGCGGCATTTGCCCGTGGCATGACCATTGTGCGGCGCGCATGGCAGGCACAGCTACCGGATTGCCGCGCAAGACACCCAAGAAAAAAACCCCCACAAGACGTGGAATCGCCTATGTGG
>PUNR01000174.1 GCA_003551805.1 Loktanella sp. | reverse complement strand
CATGATTATCGGAGTGCCTGCGCTCATTGTACCCGACAGCCAACAGGCGCAGTTGCAGGTTTTCGATAAAGTTTTGACCAAACCGGTCGGAATCGCGCCTCTCGAGGTTGCAATTGCGCAAAACCGTCCGCCACCTGCCGCAATTCCGACGGTCATTGCAGGGCACACAACAACCAATGCTGTATCTGATGACGACAATGATCTCGCTGCTGCCTTTGACACACTGGCAACGCTGGTCGGTGATCAAAAGGCACGCGAACTGCTGGCGGCCTGCATCCAAGAGGTTGCTGCAGCAATTGCCGCCATCACAGCTCCAGAGAAAGATATCCTTGCAAAGGTTGACATCATCCACAGGGCTGTCGGATCGACGGGGCTCCTGGGGCTGACAGAGCTGTCTGATACATTGTCCGAGGTAGAAAGACTTGCTCGCGACAACAAAGACCCCGCCGCAACCGGACTTGACGTTGTAGCAGGGCATCTTGTGACGGAAATTTATCAGCATTACCTCACGGCGGGGATTTTGACGTAGCAATACTGCTCGAGTTTCTCGCACGAGTCTTGCTTTCGCAAAAAGCGTTGGCAGCGTTCTTCATCTACAGCTTATGAAATCCGTAGTATCTCGACCATGACCTTCAGCGGACTGAAAGCAAGCAGGTAAATATAAAGGTGGATGCTTCAATCGCAATAAGTTTTAACATATTGTTTTAAAATCACTATTTGTATTGACAATACTCCCGCCGGAGGCGGCGCGCCAGCGCCTTACTTGGTCGGGTTGCGATAAATCATCCGCCGGACCGACCCGGTCTTGGACCGCATCAGGATGGTTTCGGCAGTGACAAATCCGACTTCGCGCTTGATGCCGGGCACCAGCGATCCGTCGGTCACGCCTGTTGCGGCAAAAATCACGTCACTGGTGACCATGTCATCGCGGGTATAGACGCGATCCAGATTGGTGATGCCCGCCGCCTTGGCGCGGGCGCGTTCATCATCATCGCGAAACGTCAGGCGGCCGTAAATCTGTCCGCCCATACATTTCAGCGCTGCGGCAGCCAGCACACCTTCGGGCGCGCCACCTGAGCCCATATACATATCAATGCCTGTCAGGTCAGGTTCGGCGCAATGCATGACGCCGGCCACATCGCCATCCATGATCAGCCGGATCGCTGCACCCGTGCTGCGCAATTCCTCGATCATCGCCTCGTGGCGCGGGCGTTCCAGCACGCAGACTGTGATGTCATTGGTCGAACACCCTTTTGCCGCCGCCAATGCCGAAACACGTTCCGCAGGCGACATATCCAGCGTCACGACACCGGTGCGGAATCCAGGGCCGATTGCCAGCTTGTCCATATAGACATCGGGGGCATGCAGCATCGACCCGCGCGGGCCCATCGCGATCACGGCCAATGCGTTTGGCATGTCCTTGGCGGTCAATGTGGTGCCTTCCAGCGGGTCCAGCGCGATATCCACGCCCGGTCCGTTGCCGGTTCCGACCTCTTCGCCGATGTAAAGCATCGGCGCTTCGTCGCGTTCACCTTCGCCGATCACGACGACGCCTGCGATATCAAGCTTGTTCAACTGGTTGCGCATCGCATCGACAGCGGCCTGATCGGCGGCTTTTTCATCGCCGCGCCCGATCAGCGGGGCGCAGGCGATGGCCGCGGCTTCTGACACGCGGGCCAGACCCAGTGACAGGTTGCGATCATTGAAATCAGCGGGCACGGGCATGGGCATATTCCTTTGGTGGTTCACCGCAACCTAAAGCCTGTCCACGCCACAGTCGCAAGACTGTTTGCGCTAAACCGCCTCGATCCGAATCGCGATGGGGTCGCCAAAGACGACACCGGTGTCCTTGAACGCGGCCAATGCTTCGTCCAATGCGGTGCGCGTGGTCTTGTGAGTCACGATCAGCACAGGGGCTACCGCATCGGCGTGGTCGTACTGGCGCATCCGGTCGATGGAAATACCCGCATCGCCCAATGCGCGCGCGACTTTCGCCAATGCGCCGGGTTTATCGAGCAGCGTCATCCGCAGATAATAGGGCGCAGGCACAGCGGCCACAGCCGCGCGCGCGCGACGCAGGCTGGTCGCAGGCTGGCCGAATGTCGAGATCCGGATGCCGCGCGCGATATCCATGACATCGCCCATGACGGCGCTGGCTGTCGGGCCTTCGCCCGCACCGGCACCGCGCAGCACGATCTGACCGACCGAATCGCCTTCCAGCACCACCATATTCGTGCCGCCCTGCAATTGCCCCAAAGGCGAGGTGTCGGGCACCAGACAGGGCGACATGCGCTGTTCCAGCCCACGGCCTGTCATCTGAGCAACACCCAGCAGCTTGATCTTGAAACCCATATCGGCGGCATGGCGGATATCGTCGATGCTGACCGAACCGATCCCTTCCAACTGCACCGCGTCGAAATCGACCTGCGTGCCAAAAGCGATGGATGCCAGCAGCGCCAGTTTGTGCCCTGCATCAACGCCGCCCACGTCCAGTTCGGGGTCGGCTTCAAGATAGCCAAGGGCGTTGGCTTCGTCGAAAACCTCCTGATAGGTCAGGCCCGCACTTTCCATGCGTGTCAGGATGTAATTACAGCTGCCGTTCATCACGCCCATGATCCGCGTGATGTCATTGCCGGCCAGCCCTTCGGTCAGGGCCTTGACCACGGGGATGCCGCCTGCAACCGCCGCCTCGAAACGGATCACACGGCCCGCGGCCTCGGCGGCTTCGGCGATGGCCTGACCGTGGACGGCCAGCAGCGCCTTGTTGGCGGATACCACATCTTTGCCTGCGGCAATCGCGGCTTCGGTGGCGTCTTTGGCGGGTCCGTTGTGGCCGCCCATTACCTCGATGAACAAGTCAACATCGTCACGGCGGGCAAGGGCTACCGGATCATCTTCCCAAGCGTAGCCTGACAGATCGACGCCGCGATCCTTGTCGCGGCTGCGCGCACTCACGGCACTGATTGAAATGGCGCGGCCTGACCGTACCTGCAGCAGATCGGCGTGTTTCTGCACGATCCGCACGACGCCCGCGCCGACGGTGCCCAGTCCTGCAATCCCGAGCCTTAAAGGTTGTGCCATGCTGTCAAATCCATCTGTATCGCGGTTTCATCGCCGTGTAGCGAATAGATCTGGCTACTGCAACGCACCCGAACCTGTCGCACGCAACCGGTCGGCCCGCCGTTGTAACGCCGCGACCCGTGCCGCCATGATGCTGTCGTCATCCACCAGCGGGGCAGGCGGGTCTTGCAGCGGCAAAATCTGCGGATAGGGCGCGTCGCGTGCCGCGTCGGAAATGGTGCCTTCCAGCGCGGGAATATCCACGCAGGCGGCAAGAACGAACAACAAGGGCAGGGTGTGGCGCATGTGGCAGACAATAGACACGGCGCGATGATCGCGGCAAGACGGGCTTTTCATTTGAACGGCTGTTCAGTTAGATGAGCGTCATGGCGCGCAAACAAGGTTCCCATTCCGATATCACCGGCCCCAAGGTGCATGACGCCGCCCTGCGCCTGATCGCGCGGCATGGTTATGCGGCCGTATCCATGCGCCAGATCGCGGCAGAGGTCGGGGTGCAGGCGGGCGCGCTTTATAATTACACGCCGGACAAACAGACCCTGCTGTTCGATCTGATGCACAACCATATGAAGGATGTGCTGGCCGCACTTGCCGCAGCAGGATTGCAAGGCGATCCGGTCGCGCGGCTGGACGGATTCACGCGGCTGCATATCCGCATCCACCTGCCGCGCCCCGATCAGGTGTTCATCGCCTATATGGAGTTGCGCAACCTTTCGCCCGACAATTTTGATACGCTCGAAGCCTTGCGCCGCCAGTATGAAACCGCGCTCGAAGATATCCTGCGCGACGGCGTGGCGGCGGGTGTGTTTTGCGTGCCCGATACGCGCATTGCGACTATGGCGATCATTGCCATGCTGACCGGTCTGAGCCATTGGTACCGCGACGACGGGCGGCTGGGACTGGACGAGATTGAAGATATCTATGCCGATCTTGTGCGCAAATCCGTCAGCCGCTGATTTTAGAGGGACCGATCATGTTCACACCCGACCCGACAGGGATTGAGGTCCGTGTCGCAGCCTCGCAGGGGCGGCGCTATTTTGCCTGTGCGGCGTTCTTTTTGCTGGGTGCCTTGCTGATTTATTCCGCGCTGAACCAACCACCTGCACCGCTGGGCTTGGTGTTTTTGCTGGCGCTGGGCACAACCGCGCTGTGGCTGGGTGAAATGTTGCGCCGTGCGACCCAGATCGCATTGGTGCTGACAGATGTGGATTTGCGCGACACCAGCGGGTTTGTCGTGGCCCGGATCGACCAGATCAGCCATGTTGACCGGGGTGCCTTGGCGCTGAAACCGGCTAACGGGTTTACGCTGGTGCTGAAATCCCGCCAGCCGCGCGCCTGGGTGCCCGGCATGTGGTGGCGCGTCGGGCGGCGTGTGGGGGTTGGCGGTGTGGTCGCTGCGGGGCAGGCGAAATTCATGGCCGAAGAGATCGCGCAACGCCTGCAAAGGCGCGATGCCTGATTGCAGCTATCGCGCGGTGATTTTGCCGCGCGAATGGCAGGGTTTTGGATGATTGTCCCGATTTTCGCGGATTGCCTGTTTTTTCACCAAAACTTCTCGAATCGCTCCTATGCTGGGGGAAGATGTGCTGTGTGCCCGCACCGGACACCGGCTGCCTGCATAGGAAGGAACCAAGATGTCCGCGAAAGATAACCTGCAAGAACCCAGTTTCCGCGAATCCGTTGATCTGATGTTTAACCGTGCTGTGGCCTTGATGGATCTCAGCCCCGGGCTGGAAGAAAAGATCAGGGTTTGTAATGCGACCTATACCGTGCGTTTCGGCGTGCGTTTGCGCGGGTCGTTGCATACATTTACCGGCTACCGGTCGGTCCATTCCGAACATATGGAGCCGGTCAAGGGTGGCATCCGCTATGCGATCGGCGTCCATCAGGACGAGGTAGAGGCGCTGGCGGCGCTGATGACCTATAAATGTGCGCTGGTCGAAGCGCCTTTTGGCGGGTCCAAAGGCGGCTTGCGGATCAATCCAGCCGACTGGAACGAACATGAACTCGAACTGATCACCCGCCGTTTCGCCTATGAGCTTATCAAGCGCGACCTGATCAACCCCGCCCAGAACGTGCCCGCCCCTGACATGGGCACGGGCGAGCGTGAAATGGCTTGGATCGCCGATCAATACCGCCGCATGAACACCACCGACATCAACGCAGCCGCCTGTGTCACCGGCAAACCCACAAACGCAGGCGGCATCGCAGGCCGGGTCGAGGCGACAGGCCGTGGCGTGCAGTATGCGTTGCGCGAATTCTTCCGCTATCCCGAAGATGTGGCCAAGGCCAGTCTGACGGGCAAATTGCAAGGCAAGCGCATCATCGTCCAAGGCTTGGGCAATGTGGGCTATCACGCGGCCAAATTCCTGTCGGAAGAAGACGGCGCGCTGATTACCGGCATCATCGAACGTGACGGCGCCTTGCATGATGAAAAAGGTCTGGACGTCGAAGCCGTGCGCGCTTGGATCGTAAAGCATGGCGGCATCGCGGGTTATCCGGCGGCGACCCATCACGCCGATGGCGCGGCCTTGCTCGAGGCGGAATGTGACATCCTCATTCCTGCAGCATTGGAGGCGGTGATCAACCTGTCCAACGCAGCACGGATCAAGGCACCACTGATCATCGAGGCGGCCAATGGCCCCGTCACCGCAGGTGCCGATGATATCTTGCGTGAAAAAGGCTGCGTCATCATTCCCGATATGTATGCCAATGCCGGCGGCGTGACGGTGTCATATTTCGAATGGGTCAAGAACCTGTCGCATATCCGCTTTGGCCGGATGCAGCGCCGGCAGGAAGAGGCGCGCCACCAGCTGGTCGTGGACGAGTTGGAAAGGCTGTCCTCTGACAAAGGGCTTGGCTGGACCTTATCGCCGAATTTCAAGGATAAATACCTGCGCGGTGCGGACGAGCTGGAACTGGTCCGTTCAGGGCTCGATGACACGATGCGCACGGCCTATCAGGCGATGCGCGCGGTCTGGCACGGGCGCGATGACGTGCATGATTTGCGCACGGCGGCCTATCTGGTGTCGATCCGCAAGGTGGCTGACAGTTACCGCGCCAAGGGGCTGTAAAAACGCCGGTCGTAAGGTGGATCATGATCCACCTTACGGGCCCATATTTGCCCTTTCGGTCCGCTGCCAGTAGGCTAGTCTTTGCGCAGCGGACAAGGGGCGGTTCATGGGCTATTCGGGATTAAGCATCATTAAGGATGGGGTGTTCGGCGGCAAAGGTCGCAAACCGCTCTGGCGCGATCCTGCCCCGAAGTCGCGCTATGACGCGATCATCATCGGTGGTGGCGGGCACGGTCTGGCCACTGCCTATTATCTTGCGCGCGAACACGGGCTGACCAATATCGCCGTGCTGGAAAAGGGCCATATCGGCAGCGGTAACATCGGGCGCAACACAACCATCGTGCGGGCAAACTACTTTCTGCCGGGCAATCAGGAATTCTATTCCCATTCGTTGAAATTGTGGGAAGGGATGTCGCAGGCGCTGAATTACAACGTGATGCTGTCGCAGCGCGGGGTGATCAGCTTGTTCCATTCCGACGGCCAGCGCGACGCTTTTGTGCGCCGTGGCAATGCGATGATCAACCATGGTGACGATGCGATCCTGCTGGACCGCGAAGGCGTGCGCGCGCATCTGCCCTATCTTGATTTCGACACTGCGCGGTTTCCGATCTATGGCGGGCTATACCACCCGCGCGGCGGCACGGCGCGTCATGATGCGGTCGCCTGGGGCTATGCGCGCGCGGCTGACCAGCGCGGTGTCGATCTGATCCAGAATTGCGAAGTCACCGGTATCGACATTGAAAACGGCGCTGTTACCGGCGTGCAGACGACGCGCGGTGCGATCAAGGCGCGCAAGGTTGCTATCGTCACTGCCGGACGTTCGGGGCAGGTCGCAGCCCTTGCGGGGATGCGCCTGCCCGTTGAAAGCCATGTGCTGCAGGCCTTCGTGACCGAAGGGCTAAAGCCAGTGATCGACCATGTCGTCAGTTTCGGGATGGGCCATTTCTATATCAGCCAGTCCGACAAAGGCGGGTTGGTGTTCGGCGGCGATCTGGATTTCTACGCTTCTTACGCTGCGCGCGGCAATCTGCCTATGGCCGAACATGTGATGGAAGCCGCGATGACACTGATGCCTATGATCGGCAAGGCCCGCGTCTTGCGGTCATGGGGCGGGATCATGGACATGACCCCAGACGGCAGCGCGATCATCGACACCACGCCGACGCAGGGTTTGTTCGTGGATTGCGGCTGGTGTTACGGCGGGTTCAAGGCGGTGCCGGCGTCTGGCTTTGCGCTGGCGCATCTGATGGCGACCGGCCAGCCGCATGCGACGGCGGCAAAGTTCCGGCTGGACCGGTTCCGTACCGGCGTGGGGCTGATGGATGAAGAAGGCACCGGCGCGCAGCACAATCTGCATTGAGCGTCGGATTCGAGTATTTTGGGGAAATGAGAATGAAGGCGGATCATGCGGATTGAATGCCCCTATTGCGGCGAACGTGACCGGCGCGAGTTTTATTACATGGGCGATGCCGTGGCGCTGGACCGTCCTGCCGTGGATGCGGGCGCGCAGGCTTGGGATGATTACCTGCATAACCGCGACAACCCCGCCGGGTCTGTGCGTGATCTTTGGTATCACGAAGCGGGCTGTGGCGCGTGGATCGTCGTGTCGCGTGACACGCTGACCCATGCCGTGCAGGGCTCTGTTCTGGCGGCAGAGGCCGCACGATGAGGCTACGCGAACCCCCGCAAACCGTCACCTTCACCTTTGACGGCAAACCCGTGCAAGGCGTGCCGGGCGAGCCTGTTGCGGCAGCGCTTTTGGCCAGCGGGATCAGGCTGGTGGGCCGGTCGTTCAAATATCACCGTCCGCGCGGCGTGCTGACCGCAGGGTCCGAAGAGCCCAACGCCTTGGTCACTGTCGGGCAAGGTGCGGCGCAAGACCCCAATGTTCGCGCCACGACGCTGGAAGTTGCCGAAGGGCTGGAGGTGTTCAGCCAGAATGGATGGCCCAGCCTGCGCTATGATGCTTTGGCGGTGAATGATCTGTTTGCGCCGTTTTTGGGGGCGGGGTTTTATTACAAGACCTTCATGTGGCCCCGCAGTTTCTGGCAAAAGGTGTATGAACCTGCGATCCGCCGCGCTGCCGGGCTGGGCCGGTTGAGCGGGCAGGCCAATGCCGACCGCTATGAAAAGGCCTTTGGGTTTTGTGATGTGCTGGTGATTGGCGCGGGCCCTGCAGGGTTGATGGCCGCTTTGACGGCGGCAGAGGCAGGGGCGGATGTGATCCTTGCCGATGAAGACAGCGCCATGGGCGGTCGCCTGCTGCGCGAGGTGGAAGAGGTGGACGGCAAGCCTGCCACGCTTTGGGTGGCGGATGTGCTGGCGCGGCTTGCAGCCTTGCCCAACGTCCGTTTGATGCCGCGCACCACGGTGACAGGGGCTTATGACCAAGGTACCTTTGGCGCGTTAGAGCGTATTACCGGCCCAGCCAACCCTGACCGGCCGCTAGAATGTTTCTGGCGTATCGTTGCCAAACGCAGCGTTCTGGCGGCAGGCGCGCTGGAACGCCCGATTGCCTTTGCCGATAACGACCGGCCCGGGATCATGCTGGCGGGGGCGGTGCGGTCCTATGTCAATCGCTGGGGGGTGGCACCGGGCAAATCGGTCACGGTTTTTGGCAATAACGACGATGCCCATCGCACCGCGCGCGATCTGCTGGCTGCGGGGGTGAAGGTGGCCGGCGTCATCGACAGCCGCCCTGATCCGGTCATGCAAGGCGATTACCCTGTGTTTACTGCCGGTTGCGTCACCGCCACGCGCGGCAGGCACGGGCTGAGCAGTATCACGATAACCCATCAGGGCGGCACACGGGTGGTCCAGACCGATTGTCTGGCTGTTTCGGGCGGCTGGAACCCGAATGTGCATCTGAGCTGTCACATGAACGGCCGCCCGCAATGGCGCGAGGATATCGCAGCCTTTGTGCCGACAACCGATGCGATCCCCGGCATGGTTTGCGCAGGGGCCTGCGACGGGGTGTTTGACACGCAAGGCTGCCTGCAGGCCGGTGCCGATGCGGGTGTTGCGGTCGCCGGTGGCCTTGGGTTGAAACCCAAGGTGACGCTGCCCGCCGCAGAGACCCGCGCCTATGCGATTGCCCCGCTGTGGGAAGTCCCCGGCAAGGGCCGCAAATGGGTGGATTTCCAGAATGATGTCACGGTCAAGGATATCGCATCCGCGGCACAGGAAAACCTGCGCAGCGTCGAACATATGAAACGCTATACCACGCAGGGGATGGCACCCGATCAGGGGAAATCTTCGAACGTGGTGGCGCTTGCCATGCTGGCTGATCTGACCGGCCGCGGAATTGCGGAAACCGGCACGACGACGTTCCGCCCGCCTTACGTGCCGGTCAGTATTGCGGCGATGGGGGCAGGCGGGCAAGGTAAAGGCTTTGCGCCGGCGCGTCTGACCACGACACATCACCCCAGCATCGCCGCCCGCGCACCCATGGTCGAGGCGGGTCTGTGGTATCGTGCCAGCTATTTCCCTCTGGAGGGCGAGGTCAACTGGCGGCAATCCTGCGACCGTGAGGCGGGCTATGTGCGCAAGGCTGTGGGTGTTTGCGATGTGTCCAGCCTTGGCAAGATCGACGTGCAGGGGCCGGATGCAGCAGCACTGTTGGATTTTGTCTATACCAACCGGATGTCGTCGCTGAAGGTGGGCCGTGTGCGATACGGGCTGATGCTGCGCGAGGACGGTTTCGTCATGGATGACGGCACGGTCGCGCGGCTGGGCGATCGGCATTTCGTCATCACCACGACCACGGCGGCGGCAGGGCAGGTCATGCGGCATCTGGAGTTTGCGGGTCAGGTTCTGCGCCCCGATCTGGACGCGCGGATCACCTCTGTCACCGATCACTGGGCGCAATTTGCGGTGGCGGGGCCGCAGGCGCGGGTCCTGCTCAATACCATTCTGGACGACCAGATCAGCAATGACGACTGGCCGTTCATGGCCTGCGGGACGGTCGGTGTCGGCGGTGTGACCGGCCGTCTGTTCCGGATTTCGTTTTCCGGCGAGACCGCGTTCGAGATTGCCGTGCCCGCACGTTATGGCGAAAGCCTGTTCCGCCAGTTGGCGGCGCAGGCGCGCACCCTTGGTGGCGGTCTGTACGGAATGGAGGCGCTGAATGTGCTGCGCATCGAAAAGGGGTTTCTGACCCATGCCGAACTGCATGGGCGCACCACAGCGTTCGATCTGGGGCTGGCGCGAATGATCGATAGAAGCAAGGATTGCATCGGGCAGGCGGCAGCCCGCCGCCCCGGTCTGCTGGACCCGGCCCGCGAACGGCTGGTGGGGCTGCGCGCGGTCGAGGAAGGGCGGCGTTTGACCGCTGGGGCGTATCTGTTCGGCAAGGACGCCAAGGCGACAAGCGTCAATAGCGAGGGCTATGTCACCTCGGCCTGTTATTCGCCTGCACTGGATTGCTATCTGGGTCTGGCATTTCTGAAAAACGGCCCGGAAAGGCATGGCGAGGTGGTCCGCATGGTCAACCACTTGCGCGGTGTGGACACGCTGGCTGAAGTTTGCGGGCCGGTATTCCTTGACCCCGAAGGAGAGCGTGCGCGTGGCTAGATTAATTGCACTTGGTCCTTTTGGTGATTTGTTGCCCTTGCAGGTCGGTGATGTGACCTGCACCGAAGTGACCCGCAATGCGCTGTGGTCCATCGCCCCCTTTGCAGGGCAGCACGCAGCGGTGTCGGCGCAGATGAAAACCCAGATCGCCCTTGATCTGCCTGCTGTCGGGCGCCGTGCGCAGGTTGGTGACGTGATCTGCCAATGGGTCGCGCATGACCAGTGGCTGGTCACGGTCCCTGTGACGCTAGACGGGCTGGCGGCGGTGACGGATCTGTCCGACGGTTTTGCATTGCTGGAAATTGCAGGACCGACGGTGGAGGACGTGCTGGCGCGGCTGGTGCCGGTGGACTTGCGGCCCCATGTGTTTGGGGTGGATGATACCGCCCGCAGTTTGCTGGGGCATATGCCGGTTGGCATTACCCGCACCGGTACGCAGGCGTTCGAAGTGATGGTGATGCGGTCGATGGCGGCATCGCTGGTGCATGATCTGCGCGCCGCTATGGTGGCGGTGGCCGCGCGGGATACGCCCTGACGCTGCGCATCAGGGCGGCCTCCGGCGGGGATATTTTTACTCTGACGATGGGATTGGCCTTTGCGCGGAAAAGGCGGATACTGGCGCCATGAGTTTGCCACCCGGATTTCTGGATGAGTTGCGCAACCGGCTGTCGCTTGGGCAGGTCGTCGGGCGAAAAGTCATGTGGGATGCCCGCAAGTCCAATCCGGGCAAGGGCGATCTGTGGGCACCCTGTCCGTTCCATCAGGAAAAGAGTGCAAGTTTCCACGTCGATGACCGCAAGGGGTTTTATTATTGCTTTGGCTGCCATGCCAAGGGCGATGCGATTTCCTTTGTCCGCGAGACCGAGAATGTCGATTTCATGGAAGCGGTGAAAATACTTGCCGGTGAAGCGGGTATGCCGATGCCCGAACGTGATCCGGCAGCCCAGCAAAAGGCCGATACCCGCAATCTGCTGGTTGATGTGATGGAACAGGTGGTCAAATGGCATCGCCTGCAATTGCAGACCGGTGCAGCGGTGGAGGCGCGTGAATATCTGGCGCGTCGTGGTTTGAGCCCCGAGGCGCAGGCGCGCTGGGATATCGGCTTTGCCCCCGCGCAGGGCGGAGCTTTTGCGCATCTGACCGGGCTGGGGGTGGATCCCAAGCTGGTGATTGCAGCGGGAATTGCGGCCGAAAGCGACCATGGCGGCGCCCCTTATGACCGGTTTCGCGGACGCATCATCTTTCCGATTCGTGATGCGCGTGGCCGCGCGATCGGCATGGGTGGCCGGGCGATGGACCCCAACCATCCGGCGAAATATTACAATTCACCCGAGACGCCTTTGTTCGACAAAGGCCGCAGCCTGTACAACCACGGCCCCGCGCGCGAGGCGGCGGGCAAGGGCAAGCCTTTGATCGTGGCCGAAGGTTATATGGATGTGATCGCGCTGTCAGAGGCGGGGTTTACCGCCACTGTCGCCCCCCTTGGCACTGCGATTACCGAGGATCAGTTGCGCCTGCTGTGGCGGATCGCACCCGAACCGGTGATCGCGTTGGATGGCGATACCGCTGGTCTGCGCGCCGCGATGCGCCTGATCGACATCGCGCTGCCCTTGCTGGAGGCGGGGCAGTCCTTGCGTTTTGCGCTGATGCCGCCGGGGCTGGACCCTGATGATGTGCTGAAATCGCAGGGGCCGGGGGCGATGCAAAAGCTGCTGGATGAGGCGATTCCGATGGTGCAGCTGCTGTGGCAGCGCGAGACCGAGGGCAGGAATTTCGACAGCCCGGAACGCAAGGCCGCGCTGGACAAGGCATTGCGCGAGAAAATCAAACTGATCGCGGATCCATCGATTCGCGCGCATTACGGCGAAGCGATCAAGGAAATGCGCTGGGCCTTGTTCAGTACCCGCCGCCCTGCCGCGCGCAAGGCGCAAGGCGCGGCATGGTCGCGCAATACCGATCCATGGAAACGTGCGATCAGCCCTGTGGCATCGTCGAAAACATCTGTGCTGGGGGCCGGTGCCACGACGCAGGAACATCTGCGCGAAGCGGTGATCCTTGCGACGATGATCATCGCGCCGACCGTCGCTGTGGAATTTGCCGATGCTTTGGAACGGATCGATTGCCATGATCCGGCGCACCGCGCATTGCAGGCGGTGGTGCTGCGCCATCTGGGGGCTGCTGACCTGAAAGCGGTTATTTCTGCTGAACTTGGCCCTGATCCCCTTGAAAAACTGCTTTCGCAAAGCCATGTCGCAATCAGCCCTGCAGTGCGCAGGCAAGGCGAGGCAGAAGTCGCCCGCCTGTGTCTGGCCGAAGAATTCGCCAAACTGACCGCCCGCCGTGGTCACGCCCGCGAAATCGAAGACGCGGTCGAGGATCTGGGCGGGTTGGCCGACGAGGGGCTGACATGGCGGCTGGCGCAGGCCAGTGCGGCGGTCGACAAGGCTGGTCGCGGTGACAACGAAGACCGTGCCGAGTATGCGGTCGGTGCCAATGGGGCACGGGTGAACAAGGACGAGCTGAATGCTTTGGATCAATTGCTCGACCAGATCAATTTTGCCAAGAAAGGGAACCGTCCTAGGTCCTGATCTGGCAACAGAACTGAAAAACACGTAGTCACCTGCTTGCGGTTCAGCCCGATGCAGGGTTGATTCGAACATAACCGAATCAGCCGAATCACCTTGGCTGCGGAACGACGACTTGGAAAGGTCCCTTTAATGGCTGCGAAAGACACTGATGATCGCAAGGACAATGACCAGGATGGGGATATCAGCCTTGATATGAGCCAGGCCGCGGTCAAGAAGATGATCGCAGATGCGCGCGAGAGGGGCTATATCACTTACGACCAGCTGAACGCCGTCTTGCCGCCTGAACAGGTGTCGTCCGACCAGATCGAAGATGTGATGTCGAT
This sequence comes from Loktanella sp., assembly GCA_003551805.1. Taxonomy (GTDB): domain Bacteria; phylum Pseudomonadota; class Alphaproteobacteria; order Rhodobacterales; family Rhodobacteraceae; genus Yoonia. The sequence continues at coordinate 6,032 of PUNR01000174.1, read as the reverse complement.
GCTGTCCGAAATGGGCATTCAGGTCACCGAAGAAGAAGAATCAGAAGAAAGCGATGAAAACGCCGGTGGCACCGATATTGCCACTGTGTCGGGTTCGCGCGACGTCACCATCGGCGGGGCAGAGGCGGAGAAGCTTGACCGCACGGATGACCCTGTGCGGATGTATCTGCGCGAAATGGGTTCTGTCGAACTGCTGTCGCGCGAAGGCGAAATCGCCATCGCCAAGCGGATCGAGGCTGGCCGCAACACGATGATCCTTGGGCTTTGCGAAAGCCCGCTGACCTTTCAGGCGATCACGATCTGGCGCGACGAATTGCTGTCCGAAGACATTCTTCTGCGCGATGTGATCGACCTTGAAACCACTTTCGGCAACCAGCTTGGCGAAGATGGCGAGGTTGAAGCTGTTGTCAGCACCGCAGCCGTGTCCGAGGAAAAGTCCGATGGCGGCACTGAGCTTGACGCCGATGGCAACCCGATCAGCCGCGATGATGACGACGACGATGATGATCAGGCCAACATGTCGCTGGCCGCGATGGAAGCTGCGCTAAAGCCGCGCGTGCTGGAAACGCTGGAAATTATCGCACGCGGCTTTGCCGGTCTGTCGGACATGCAAGACGCGCGGATGTCGGCGACCTTGAACGAGGATTCGTCGTTTTCCAAAAAAGACGAAGAAAAATACCAGAAACTGCGGTCGGAAATTGTCGTGCTGGTGAATTCGCTGCACCTGCACAACAACCGGATCGAGGCGTTGATCGACCAGCTTTACGGCATCAACCGCCGGATCATGTCGATCGATTCCGCGATGGTCAAACTCGCCGATCAGGCCCGTATCAACCGCCGTGAATTTATCGACGAATATCGCGGGCGCGAACTGGACCCGAACTGGCTGGAAGAAATGGCCGAGAAATCTGGCCGTGGCTGGCAGGCGCTGGTCGAAAAATCCACCGACAAGATCGAGGAATTGCGCAACGATATGGCGCAGGTCGGTCAGTACGTGGGTGTCGACATCACCGAATTCCGCCGCATCGTCCAGCAGGTCCAGAAGGGCGAAAAAGAAGCGCGGCAGGCCAAGAAAGAAATGGTCGAGGCGAACCTGCGTCTGGTTATCTCGATCGCCAAAAAGTACACCAACCGTGGCCTGCAATTCCTTGATCTTATTCAGGAAGGTAACATCGGCCTGATGAAGGCTGTCGATAAATTCGAATATCGGCGTGGCTATAAGTTCAGCACCTACGCCACATGGTGGATCCGGCAGGCGATCACGCGGTCCATCGCGGATCAGGCGCGCACGATCCGGATTCCGGTCCATATGATCGAGACGATCAACAAGCTGGTCCGCACCGGCCGCCAGATGTTGCATGAAATCGGCCGCGAACCCACGCCCGAGGAATTGGCAGAAAAGCTGCAAATGCCTTTGGAAAAGGTCCGCAAGGTGATGAAAATCGCCAAGGAGCCGATTTCGCTGGAAACACCGATTGGCGATGAAGAAGACAGCCAGCTTGGCGATTTCATTGAGGACAAGAACGCGATCCTGCCGCTGGATTCTGCTATTCAGGAAAACCTGAAGGAAACCACAACCCGCGTGCTGGCATCACTGACCCCGCGCGAGGAACGTGTGCTGCGGATGCGTTTCGGCATCGGCATGAACACCGACCACACGCTCGAAGAAGTCGGTCAGCAATTCAGCGTCACCCGCGAACGGATCCGCCAGATCGAGGCAAAGGCGCTGCGCAAGCTCAAGCACCCCAGCCGCAGCCGCAAGTTGCGGTCCTTCCTCGACCAGTAATGCGTGCGCTTTGCGCCCTCTCGGTCATGATCGGCTGGGCGGGCGCCGCATATGCGGGCTGCCTGTCGGATGAACAGACCTTTATGGCCTGCAAGATTGCAGATAGCGGCAAATCCCTCCGCGTCTGTTTCGACGATGATACGGTCCACTACCGCTTTGGCGCGGCAGATCAACCGCCGGAACTGGCGCTGTCCGTTGCGATGGTAGAAGCAGTTTACCAACCATGGCCTGGCATCGGGCGGGCGATATGGGAATCCGTAGCTTTTCCCAATGCAGATTATACTTACGAGGTTTTCGCAGGTTTCGACCGCATGGTCGAAGGTGACGAAGATGAATCTGCCGGTTTTGGCGGCGTACATGTGATGCGCAACGACCAGATTGTTGCCGAACTGCGCTGTGCGCCGGAATTGCTGGATTTCACTTGGGGTGAAGGGTTGTTTGCCGCGAAAGAAGCGGCGGGCATGACCTTTGACCGTGAAAGTCAGACATGGGGCGTCCGGTCGGGCGAATAACTGTATCTTGCGGTGTGATTTGCCCTCTACCCAAAACCGGGGCGGGTTCTTATAGTGGCTGTGGATAACTGGGGTCTGCCCCCAACACATAGACCAAAGGACCCCTCATGCGTTGCCCCTTTTGCGGAAATGTTGACACGCAGGTCAAGGATTCCCGTCCTGCCGAAGATCACGTTGCGATCCGGCGCAGGCGGTTTTGTCCGGCCTGTGGCGGCCGGTTTACTACCTATGAACGCGTGCAATTACGCGATCTGGTAGTCATCAAAACCAATGGGCGCCGCGAGGATTTCGACCGCCAGAAACTGGAACGGTCGATCCGGATCGCGTTACAAAAACGCCCCGTGGAACCGGAACGCATGGACCAGATGATCAGCGGCATCGTGCGGCGGCTGGAAAGTCTGGGCGATACCGATATCCCCTCGGGCACAATCGGCGAGATCGTGATGGAAAGCCTGGCCCGGATCGACACCGTCGCCTATGTGCGATTTGCCAGTGTTTACAAGAACTTTCAGGCAGCAGATGATTTCGACAAATTCGTCAGCGAATTGCGCCCTGTCGCGGCCAAAGAAGACGAGTGACTGACAGCCGCTACATGGCATTGGCGTTGCAACTGGGGCGGCGCGGGATGGGGCGCGTCTGGCCCAATCCGGCCGTGGGCTGCGTGATCGTCAAGGGCGACGTGATTGTTGGGCGCGGCTGGACCCAGGATGGCGGGCGCCCCCATGCCGAAGCGGTGGCCCTGGCGCAGGCCGGTGCCGATGCGCGCGGCGCTACGGTTTATGTGACGCTGGAACCTTGCGCGCATCACGGCAAGACGCCGCCCTGTGCCGATGCGCTGATCGCGGCAGGCGTCGCGCGCGTCGTTGTCGCGATCGGCGATCCTGATCCGCGCGTTGCGGGGCGCGGCATCGCGAGGTTGCAGCAGGCAGGCATGGCGGTCGAAACCGGCGTTCTGGCGGATCAGGCGCGCGCGGATCACGCGGGCTTTCTGTCGCGCCTGACGGGGAACCGGCCTTTTGTAACACTGAAACTGGCCGGCACACTGGACGGGCGTATCGCCACCGCAAGCGGCGAAAGCCAATGGATCACCGGCCCCCTGGCCCGCCGCGCTGTGCATATGATGCGCGCGCGACATGACGCAGTAATGGTTGGTGCGGGCACCGTGCGTGCCGATGATCCCGCACTTACCGTGCGCGGCCTTGGCATGACCCAGCAGCCGGTGCGTGTCGTCGTGTCGCGCGCGGCCAAGCTGCCCGTCACGGCACAACTGGCCCGCACCGCGCGCGCGGTTCCGGTCTGGTTGTGCCACGGACCAGAGGCGGATGTGGCAGGCTGGACCGCGCAAGGGGTTGTCAGCCTGCCTTGCGCTGTCACGGCCGGCCAGGTGGACCCTGTCGCAATGATGCAAGCACTGGCGCATGCGGGTATCACGCGGGTTTTCTGCGAAGGTGGCGGGATGGTGGCAGCATCCTTGCTGGGGGCGGGGCTGGTTGATGATCTGGTGGTGATGACGGCTGGCCGTGCCATCGGTGCCGAGGGGACGCCGTCGCTTGCCGCGATGGGGATCGGACGGCTGGCAGAGGCGCCACGCTTTGACCTGCATGATGTGTCGCGGCTGGGTGATGATGTTTTGACCCAATGGCGGCGGCAGCACTAAGCTTTCGCATCGTCCGAGTATAAATATCCCCGCGCGGCGCGCTGCGGCGCAGCCGCATCAGGGGCTCTGCCCCTTACCCCGGAGTATTTCAGGAAATAAGAAGCTAACGCCAGACAGGGGCGAAGCTGGCAAATATGCCCTGCAGTTTTGCAACTGCGCGGTTGAATTTGGGTGCTGACGGGATATCGCCGTGCTCAAGGCGGTCTACCACCACCTCGACCGGGCAGGGCAGGCCGGTCACCGGGTCGAAATAGCGCGGATAGGCGATCAGTGCGGCATGGACCAGACCTGTCAGATCAACTGTCGCACGGCGCCGATCAAGCGGCATGGCGCGGTCATCCGTCAGCCCCCAGCCAGCATAGAACGGCATGCCAAGGCATGTGACGGGGCGGTCATGGATCAATGCTTCGAACCCCAGCAGTGATGTCATGGTCCACACGGCGTCGCTGGCGGTGATGGCGGCGATCGGATCAGTGTCTTCCAGCACCAGATCGGCCCAGTCCAGTGCGTTTTCTATATGGCCCGGTCGTAGCCCTGCACGCACATCGGGGTGGGGTTTGTACATGATAATGGCGGCAGGGTTGGCTGTGCGCACCGCTTGCAGTAGACCTGCATTGGTGCGTATCTCACCGGTACCCAGCCGGATACTTGCGTCATCTTCGACCTGTCCGGGGACCAGAATACGCCGTCCTTTTGGCAATGCGGGCAGCGGGCGGGCGTCAAGGTTGTATTTGGACAAGCCCGCCGCCTTGATCCGCACCAAAAGCGCCGCGGCGCGTGCCCGCGCGGATTGGTCAAGGGTTTCTGCCTGCGCGATCAGCGCTTCCAGCCTGCTGGGGCGGGTTGCGTCGTAGTAGATCCCCAGATCATCCAGAACGAGGCTAAGCGGTGCGACCAGATCCGCCCCCAGCCCGCGTGATCGCAAGAATCCATCCTCGACCAGATAACCACCGGTGCCGCCCTTGGTGGCCCACCGCATCTGGCGGCGCCCCGTTTTGGTCGCGAGCGCCTGCGCTTTGGCGTTATTTGCAAAACGCAGCCGCTGGTAGCTGCCAAAGAATTGTTGCAAGGGTTTGCGTTTCCAAAGCCGCATATCGGCTGCGACCCAGCCCTGATGGTCGTCGCGCCAGGCGCGGGTCAGGGCGGTCAGCGTGGCGCAGGCTTCTTCAAAGCTGCACAGCCGGTCCTGATAAGGGTCATACCATGTCGGATAAAGGATCATGGCACCTGCAAATAATTGTGCCCGTGTCAGGCGGCGCTGGCGGCGTGCCAAAGGTTTGCGATCGTCCGTCAGCCCCCAGCCCATATAAAACGGCTGGCCGAAGACCACGGGTTTGTGGCCAGCCAGTATCGCCTCGAACCCCAGTTGCGAGCTGACGGTATAGACCGCGACTGCCCCTGACAGCAGTGCCCATGGCGATACGGGCGCGTCACACAGGCTGATCCTGTCGGTGCAATCGGCAGCGGTGAAATAGCCTGCTTTGTCGCCTGCGCGGGTTTCGGGGTGGGTCTTGATGATGATGCGCTGGCCGGGGTGTTCGGTCTGCGCGTAAAACAGCATTTCGCGGAATGTATTGCTGTCAGCGCCGCTGGCGGTGATCGCGGCATCTTTGCGGGTCTGGTCGATCACCAGCACGTAGCCCGGGTCAGGTACCGGGGTTTCGGGGTCAAAGCAGGTATATTTGGAAAGCTGGCCGGATTGCAGCGCCACGATGCCGGCGCGCGCGCGATCCAGCAGTGCGGTGTCATCAAGCGGGTCTTCCGTCAGGATCAGTTCAAGATCGGATCGCGTTGCAGGGTCGAAATGCACACCGCGTTGGTCGATGTTCAGCCCCAAAGGCAGATCACCCGCGCGCCCCGGTCGGACCGAGCGCAGGAAACTATCCTCGATCCGCACAAGGCCGGTGCCTTTGTGACGTGCCACAGCCTCGCCCCGTGGTGCGGTCGGGCTTTGGCCCCAGACGCCGACCAGATCGTCGATACCGGGCGCACCCAGCCGGATGTCGTAACCAGCCAAGCTTAGCACCCGCCTGACCCGGGGCTGGGTCAGGAAACCGCCTGAATAGACGTAAAGGTT
>PUNR01000204.1 GCA_003551805.1 Loktanella sp. | reverse complement strand
TTCCACAATGTCGGTAGCGTGCCGGGGGGCAAAGGCAGTTTCACCGCGATCGCCCCCAAAGTGCCGCGCGCGACAGGGTGCCCCGCCTCGTCCAGCACTTGCACGTCATAGCCGGGCATGGCGACGGTGGGTGATCCGATCTTGACTGGCATAGCCTCGATCCCTGCGGGGTTCGCGGCGATGGGCCAGCCGGTTTCTGTCTGCCACCAATGGTCGTAGACGGGCACATTCATGACGCGCTGCGCCCATTCGATCGTGTCGGGGTCGGCGCGTTCGCCTGCCAGATACAGCGCGCGCAGGCTGGAAATGTCGTAGTTCTTGATCATCTCGCCCTTGGGATCTTCACGCTTGATCGCGCGAAAGGCCGTGGGGGCGGTAAAGAATGACCGCACGTTATGTTCCTCGATCACGCGCCAGAAGGTGCCGGCATCGGGGGTGCCGATAGGTTTGCCTTCGAAGACGACGGTCGTGCTGCCCTGGATCAGCGGCGCATAGCAGATGTAGGAATGGCCCACGACCCAGCCCACATCGGACGCAGCCCAGAACACATCGCCCGGATCGACGTTGTAGATCGCCTTCATCGTCCAGTGTAGCGCCACCAGATGGCCCGCCGTGGGACGCACGACACCTTTGGGCGCGCCGGTGGTGCCGGATGTATAAAGGATATAGGCCGGATGATCGCCCGCGACGGGCACGCATTCCGCAGGTGTGACACCTTGCTGCACAGCGTGCCAGTCGTGATCGCGCCCGGGCATCAGATCAGCCTTGGCCTGATCGCGTTGCAGGATCACACAGAAATCGGGTTTGTGGGTCGCCTCGGCAATCGCGGCGTCAAGCAGGGGTTTATATTGCACAACCCGCCCCGGTTCGATCCCGCAGGACCCCGCGATGATCGCCTTGGGCGTGGCGTCATTGATCCGCACCGCCAGTTCATGGGCGGCGAACCCGCCGAACACCACCGAATGCACCGCCCCCAGACGGGCGCAGGCCAGCATTGCTTCGAGTGCTTCGGGGACCATCGGCATATAGATGATGACGCGGTCGCCCTTTTCCACGCCCTTGGCGCGCAATGCCCCGGCGAGCGAGGACACATTTTCTAGCAATTGCGCGTAGGTGATGGTGCGTTTGGTGTCGGTGACAGGGCTGTCGTAAATGATCGCCGCCTGATCGCCACGGCCATTCGCCACGTGGCGGTCGACGGCGTTATAGCAGGTGTTGACCTCTGCATCGGCAAACCAGTGATAAAGCGGTGCGCGGCTGGCATCGAGCGCTTTTTCCGGCGCCTGCACCCAATCAATGGCTTTTGCTTGTTCCATCCAGAACCCTTCGGGGTCCTGTTGCCAGCTTGCGTAAACCTCTGCATAGCCCATCGTCGCGCTCCTCCCAAAACCGCATTCGCAATCTTGTTACGCGGGGGGGACCTGTCAGGCAACAAAACACGCAAGGCCGCGCAGCTTGGTGTCAAGAAATTGACACAGAGCGACCATCCCGCCATCGTCCGAGCTTAAATATCCCCGCGCGGAGCGCATAGAAGCTTTGTTAGCGATCCGTCCCGCGCGAATAGGTCGTCCAGTAATCTTTGATCCAGCGCACCGGAAAATAGCCGAATTTTTCCGGCGACCCCCAGCGTTTGAACGGGCCCTTGGTCATGTCTTCGGGATTTGGCGTGCCGTGAAAAATGACGACAAACGTATCTGGCCGCCGGATAGGTCTGACTAGATTGACCGGAAAATGAAATGCGAGGTCTTTTTTGAAGCTGATCATCCAGCCAATGGGCCAGCTATGCCGGTCGCGTGCGTGATGGTGGATGAAGTTCTGGTCATTGCCGATATGCCGAACGTCGGCATAGGTTTTGTCGTGAAACAATTCATAAAGATGATCTTGGGTTCCAGCAATAAAGCCGACGACGGATGAATTTGACCGCAGTGGCTTTCCAAATACCTTTGGAAACCAGCGTGGCAGCGTATCCGGTATCTCGCGGATGATATGCAAACCGTCGTTGGTGCGCAGATGGTCAAACAGCGGTGTCAAATCGCGCAGAACGACGACATCAACATCCATCATGATCACGGGTGTGCCCGGCAAGAAAAGTCCGGGAGCAAAGGCGGTCAACTTTGGCCACATGCCCTTGTGCCAGTCGTCGCGATCCATCGCAAAGTCGGGCAGGGGGATAGCTTCTATCCCTTCGGCCAAACCATCTGCATCGTCGGTTAGGCAGACAAAGCGGAATGGCGTCTGCATCAAGTCCGTCAGGGCGCGATAAAGGATATTGGTATAGCGGCAAGGATAGCCCTTGCCCCATTTAAAGCACAAGAAAACCGGTGTCAGGTCAGCCATAATGCGCCACAGGCGTGCCGGCGATGGCCGACATGTTCAGAAGACCGCGTGCGGTGATGGATGGCGTGACGATGTGGCAGCGGTTGCCCATGCCCATCAGGATCGGGCCGACTTCTAGCCCGCCGCCTTTCATCTTCAGGATATTGCGGACCCCCGATGCGGCATCAGTATTGGCAAAGACCAATGTATTGGCTGCCCCGGGCAGGCGTGCATCGGGGAAAATCCGGTTGCGCAATTCGATGTCCAAGGCAGAATCGATGTGCATTTCGCCCTCATAGGCAAAATCACGCGGCTGGCTGTCGAGGATCGCGAGCGCTGTGCGCATCCGTCTGCCGGTGTCGCAATCAAGGTTCCCGAACTGGCTGTGGGAACACAGCGCAATCTTGGGCTCTACCCCGAAGCGGCGGACATGGCGGGCGGCACCGATGACGGTTTCGGCGATCTGTTCCGGCGTTGGTTCGGGGTGCACTTGTGTGTCAGCGATGAACAAGGGACCATCTTCAAGGATCATCAGCGACAGGGCGGCGACGGGGTGCAGTTCCTGCGTACCCAGAATTTCGGTGATGTATTTGAGGTGCCACAGATATTGACCGAAAGTGCCGCAGATCAGGCTATCAGCCTCGCCACGATGCACCATAACAGCGCCGATGGCCGTTGTGTTTGTGCGCATGATCGCCTTGGCCAGGTCCGGTGTCACGCCGCGACGGGCCATCAGGTTGTGATAGGTTTCCCAGTAATCGCGATAGCGCGGGTCGTTTTCGGGGTTTACGATGTTGAAATCCACACCGGGCCGGATTTTAAGACCGGCACGTTCACACCGGCTTTCGATCACGTCGGGGCGACCGATCAGGATGGCGGTTTCGGTGGTTTCTTCCATGATCGCCTGGGCGGCACGCAAGACGCGTTCATCCTCGCCCTCGGCAAAGACGATACGGCGGGATGCGGTGCGTGCGGCCTCGAACACCGGTCGCATGATCATCGCGGATTTGAACACGGACCCGTCCAGTTTTTCCTTATAGGCTTTTGGATCCGCGATCGGGCGGACCGCCACGCCGGTTTCCATTGCGGCCTTGGCAACAGCGCCTGCCACAACACCCATCAGGCGTGGGTCGAAGGGTTTGGGGATCAGATAATCTGCGCCAAAGGTCAGCTTTTCGCCGCTATAGGCTGCCGCGGCCTCGGCGCTGGTGGTCGCGCGGGCAAGGGCGGCGATGCCTTCAATACAGGCGATTTTCATGGCATCGTTGATCTCGGTTGCGCCGACATCAAGCGCACCACGGAAGATGAACGGGAAGCACAGGACGTTGTTCACCTGATTTGGGTAATCCGAGCGACCTGTGGCAATGATCGCATCCGGCGTGACAGCGCGGGCGACGGCTGGGTCAATCTCGGGGCTGGGGTTGGCCAGTGCAAAGATGATCGGACGCGCGGCCATTTTGGCGACCATTTCGGGTTTCAGCACACCGGGGCCAGAGAGCCCCAGAAACAGGTCTGCGTCGGCAATCACGTCGTCCAGCGTTGCGGGGGTCGTGCCTTGGGCATATTCCGCCTTTTGCGGGGTCATGTCCTTTTCGCGGCCAGTGTAGACCAGACCTTCGATATCACATAGCCATACATTTTCACGTTTGACGCCAAGTTTCAGCAGCATGTTGAGGCAGGCAATACCTGCGGCACCGCCGCCTGTGCTGACGATCTTGATGTCTTCGAATTTCTTGCCCGCCACATGCAGCGCGTTGACCGCTGCGGCACCGACGACAATGGCAGTGCCATGCTGATCATCATGAAAAACGGGGATATTCATCCGCTCACGGCAGATTTTTTCGACGATAAAGCAATCGGGGGCTTTGATGTCTTCAAGGTTGATCGCGCCAAAGGTCGGTTCCAGCGCGCAGACGATATCGGCGAGTTTGTAGGGATCGGCCTCGTTCAGTTCGATATCAAAGCAGTCGATATTTGCGAATTTCTTGAATAGGACAGCTTTGCCTTCCATCACGGGTTTGGACGCAAGGGCGCCGATGTTCCCAAGCCCCAGCACAGCGGTGCCATTGGTGACGACAGCAACCAGATTTCCGCGTGCGGTATAGTCGCGGGCGGTGTCAGGGTTGGCCTTGATTTCCAGACAAGCCTCGGCCACGCCGGGGGAATAGGCCCGCGCGAGATCACGGCCATTGGCCAGCGGTTTGGTGGCGCGGATTTCCAGTTTTCCGGGCTTGGGGAACTGGTGATAATCAAGCGCCGCCTGACGTTGGCTGTTTGCTGTTTCGTCTGCCATCATGATCTCCCAAAATATGGTTTAATATTAAACCATTCCCCTGCCGCAAGGGAAAGTGCGTGGCGCGATTAATCACGCTTTGTGTGATCTTGCAAATCTTTCCCGTCGGGCACAATGTCAGATCATGACACAAAACCATGATATTCGCGCCGAAATCTGCCTTGCCACAACCGATCTGGCCGCTGATCTGGGGTTCTTTGGCAAGGTATTGGGGATGCGGCTGGAAATGATCTATCCCGCCGATGATCCGGCTGTTGCAGTTTGTGAAGGGCACGGGTTGCGGGTGCGGCTGGATCGGGGGGGTGGGGTGAACCCCATTGTGCGTATTCTGACCGATGATCCCACGTTTGC